>JAGQSI010000339.1 GCA_020439605.1 Acidimicrobiales bacterium
CGGCGCAGAGATCGAGGTGACAGATGAAGGTCTCAGCGCAAAGGCAACTCGCTTGCGTGGAGCCAAGATCGAACTGCCCTACCCGTCTGTGGGTGCCACCGAGACAGTTCTGCTGACCGCGGTGCTCGCCGAGGGTAGAACCGTGTTGCGCAACGCAGCCACCGAGCCAGAAGTCATAGAACTAGCGCTCTTTCTCCAGCGTATGGGTGCTCGGATCGAACTGTCGCCCGGGCGTAAGTTCACCATCGACGGTGTGGACCGGCTGAGAGGAGCGGAGACAACGCTCGCAGGTGACCGCAACGAGGCCTTCTCCTACCTCGTAGCTGGCCTGGTAACCCAAGGAGAAGTGCGGGTGCATGGTTGTGCCCAGGACCGACTGGTAACGGCAATCACCACTCTCAACAGGATGGGAGCACAGTTCGATATCACAGATGATTACCTCCAGGCTTCAGCTCCTCACGGGCTCAGCCCCGCAGCAGTGCAGACCGACACCCACCCGGGTTTCATGACGGACTGGCAGACACCATTGGTGGTGTTGTTCACCCAGGCCGACGGAATGTCGGTGCTTCATGAGACCGTCTATGAGGACCGCTTGGTCTACGTGCCAGCACTCAAACAAATGGGCGCAGAAATAGAACTGTTCTCAACCTGTCTCGGTGGGCCGGCCTGTCGTTTCCACGACACGAACGCAGTGCACTCAGCCATCGTCAAGGGCGTGTCCAAGCTGAGCGGAGCCAAAGTCGAGGTCCCCGATGTCCGAGCCGGTTTCTCCTCTGTGATTGCAGCGGCAATAGCAGATGGCCCTTCGGAGATCTCAGGGATTCATCATCTAGAGCGCGGTTATCACCGTCCCCTTCAGCAGTTCGGCGAGCTGGGTCTTTCCATCACCGCCCCGTGATCCTTCTCGACGCCACAGACCTGAGCGCTTCTCGTCCGGGCAGAAACCTCTTCGAGTCGATTTCCCTAACGCTCTCTACCGGCGATCGCCTCGGACTTGTTGGGATAAACGGCACCGGGAAGTCCACGTTGCTGCGAGTGTTGGCCGGACGCTCTGAGCCCGAATCTGGCCTGGTGCGTAGAGGTCGAGGAGCACGTGTCGTGATGCTCGATCAGGCCGATGAACTACCCGAAGGCACAGTTAGAGAAGCTGTGGCCCCAGGTGCCCATCCCGACCGGGAATGGGAAGCAGAAGCCATCTGTAGCAGGCTGGGAATAGCGGAACTTGCCGAGGTGTCGACCGATCGCCTCTCGGGCGGTCAGGCCAAACGAGTGGCATTGGCTCGAGCTCTTGTAGAGGTAGGTCCCGGTGGCGGGCAAGATGATGACTCCGTGTTGTTGATTCTTGACGAACCAACAAACCATCTCGACCTCGATGCGATTGCTTGGCTTGAGGACCGCTTGGCGTCTCACCGCGGAGGATTGGTGCTGGTAACTCACGATCGTCACGTGTTGGATCGCCTCACCACCCGGATACTGGAGCTCGATCGGGGAGATTCATACCTGCACGACGGTGGCTATTCGTCCTATCTGGAAGGTCGCGATGAGCGTGACCGACGCTCAGCCAGGGCGGAGACGGTGCGACGAAACCTTGCTCGCAAAGAACTTGCATGGCTGCGGCGAGGTGCTCCGGCTCGAACCTCGAAACCCAAAGCACATATCCGTTCAGCCACAGCGATCGTTACCGGTAGGGCTCAAGCAGCAGCGCGCCAGGGCGACCTCCCTCTTCATGTGGAGACCCCACGGCTCGGTGATCAGGTCTTGGAGCTACATGGTGTTGGACACCGATTCAGCGGCTCGGACCCGTGGCTCTTCAGGGGCGTAGATCTCATGGTGGACCCCCGCGAACGCCTTGGGGTGGTAGGTCCCAATGGGGCAGGTAAGTCCACACTGTTGGCGGTGATGGCCGGACGGATCACCCCGGCCGAAGGCAAGGTGGTGTGCGGGTCAACGGTGGAGATGGCCTTGTGGGATCAGAGGGGTGCTGACCTGGACCCGGCCCAAAGAGTTCGTGATGCCGTTGCAGGTACTGCCCGCAAGGCGGACTGGTCAGACGCCGCGCTATTGGAGCAGTTCTGGTTCGACGGCGACTCCCAATGGGCACCGATCGGGACTCTCTCGGGCGGCGAACGTCGTCGACTTCAACTGTTGCTAACGCTGGCACAACGTCCAAACGTTTTGTTGCTCGACGAACCCACCAATGACCTTGATCTCGAAACGCTGCGAGCCTTGGAAGACTTCCTGGACGACTGGCCGGGAGCACTGATTGTGGTTAGCCATGACCGTGC
>JAGQSI010000340.1 GCA_020439605.1 Acidimicrobiales bacterium
GTCCACAGCACCACTGAGGTTGGGGCAGGATCGCCAGATGCCACCCCTAGGGCAAATGGAAACTCGGTGATGTCATCTGCCTGTGGACTCTGAAGGTCTTTCAGGCCGGATCGAGGCGCTGATGTTGGCGCGTTGGTGGTGGAGGCGTTGGAGGCGTCCGACTTGCCAGTAGAGCCACCGGATGAGCACGCAGCGAGCGCCACCGTTGTACCGCCGGCGGCCAACAGGCCGAGGAACTTGCGTCGATGAAGAAGTAGCCGCTCTGAAATGTCTGCTGCGTCCGTTTGTAACTGCTCAGAATTGGTCACGAGGTGAACCTACCCGAGGATCGTGATCCACTGGAGCGCACAAGCAGAACCCCAGCCGTGGACAGGATCAATCCAACCGTGACAATGGCCGGCAAGAGTTCTGTGCCGTGACGCTCCAACACGAAACCGCTGAATGCAGGAACAGCTAGCGAACCAAGCCCTGCTGCAGCAACAATTCTTCCCGTTGTGCGGCCATCGAGACCGATGAATTGATCTACAGCGCCATACATGGTTGCGTACTGGGGGCCGAGCGCTCCACCCAGCACTGCTACACAGATCCACGTGGTGATCTCAGATCCCTGAGCGAGGAACAAAAGTCCGGCGGTGCCAGAACCAACGCAACAAGATATGAGAAGTATCGGTATGGGACGGTGGCGACGTGTGGCCAGCACCGCTGTGAGCCTTCCCAACGTGAAACCGATCCAGAAGACGGCTGTTAGAAGCGCCGGTGAGCCCAGATCGCCCAGACCAAGATCTTCTCCCCACGTAGTGATCCACACGGCCATGGTTGCTTCGGCTCCGGCAAACACGAAGAAGAACGCAGCAACGCCATAGAGCACCGCTCGTTTGTAGCCGTGATCCACGCTCCGAGGTCCAAGGTCTAGCTCACGCGGTTTGGGCTGGTCGGTCCGCATGAACGCAAGCGCCATGGCGACAGCGCCCAAGGTTGTGATAGCTGCAACCGCTGCGAGACCACCGGTGTGGTCGATCGAGCGAGCAACGATCAGAGGTGTTGCTATCGCACCGATACCGAAACACAGATGTAGAAGGTTGAGCGACGTGGCAACGCGCTGTGGTGGTTGGCTCCAGGCCATGAGGGTATTGCTGCCAACGTCGATGGTTGCCGCACCAGCGCCAACGAGAGCGAAGCCGCAATGCGCGACCCACACCAAGGTGGCCCCGTCGATCAATACAACGGCGACAGAAACCAGAGCCATCGCAATAACCATCGTTGGGTGACCGTGGCCCTTGTCGAAGCGCTTGGCGACAAACACAGATGTAACTATGTATCCAAAGGACTGACTAGCTGCGAGTAATCCGCCTTGGCTCAAAGACGCCCCAACCTCGCCTCTCACGTAGCTCATCGAAGGCCCGACAAAGCTCAGCGTTACTCCCAGAAGTACAAATCCGAGAAGGTACGTATTGCGCGGTGAACCCCGGGTCTGAGTAGGTGCTTCAGGAGCTCGGGGTTGGAGCATCGCTAGGCGCCATCATGGCGCTCACTAGCCGTTCGAAAGCTTCTACCTCGCGGATCCGAGCATTCTTCACAGCATCAAGGCGGCCGGCCAACAGGAGTTGCTTTGTTTCCATGAGGGACCCGAGGGGCCACTGGGCTATCTGGGCGGCTAGCGCAGCCGCAGCCTTTGGCAGGTACTCGTCGTCCACCACTCGCAGCGCCAAGCCGTCCTGCACCGCCTGATCCGCTCCGACCCACGGCTCTGTGAAAATGATCTCTGCAGCTCTTTGAGGACCCACAACGGCAGGCAACAAGACACTCGCCGAAGCCTCGGTTGTAACACCAAGGCTCATGAACGGAACCTTCAATCGAGCGCTATGGGCCATCAGGACGAGATCGCAGTGCAACAACATCGTCAAGCCGATCCCAACTCCGATGCCGTTGACCGCAGCGACGATGGGCTTGGAAAACGACTCAAGAACCGGCATAAATCTTTGGTAACCGGGTTCTTTGTCCCCGAACACCGAAGGGTCCGACATCTCACCAAGATCTTGGCCGGCACAAAAACCGCGCCCGGCGCCGGTGAGGATCACGCAACGTACAGCGTCATCTGCTGCGGCAGTCTCAAGCGCTTCGGCTAGCGAGTACCACAACTCCTGGTTGAACGCATTTAGCTGATCGGGGCGATTGAAGGTGAAGGTTCTGACCGCCTCCAAGTCGTTGGTCGGAAGTACCGGCTGGTACAGCGATTCGCGGTTCACCCGCTCCGCGGTATCTGGGCGTGACGATGAC
>JAGQSI010000341.1 GCA_020439605.1 Acidimicrobiales bacterium
CATCGCTGTTGAGGCGTGGGATCTGATCGATACCGGTTCTGATGGTTTGTTGGATCGGGTGGTTGGACCCTATGACGCGTCGTTGTCGTCGGCGCCGACGGGTTCGCCGACGGTGCAAGCGTCTTATGATTCGTTGGGGCGTTTGGTGGGGTTGTCGGCACCGTTTGGGTCGGGGTCCGCGAGTGTTGGGGGTGAAACCTATGGGTATGTGACAGGGACCCAACTTGGAACGGTGACTCGTGCCCGCGGTGGTAGCGAACCTGACGCGGTTGTTATGACTAACACCTATGATGACGCCAATCGGGTGTTTACACAGACCACTGAAACTGGTGAGGTAGACACCTTTCACTACGCGGTGTCTGGGTTGGGGGTGACGACCACGGTGGATCATGGCGATGGGTCCACGGTGGAGACAATGGTTTACCAACATGACGCGTCGGGTCGCCTTGTTGGTGTTGTGGATCCCTACATGGCGAGCTCGGCGCAGAGTTGGTCGGGTGATCTTCCGGTATCGACTACCGAACGTGGCGGTGCCAAGTCGACCGCGATCTATAACAGTGCCGGTGTTGCTACTGCGGTTGGTTTGGCGGATCCGTTGATAGCTGGTGCGCAGGCCGGTTCGCTGACCACAACTTATTGCGGGGCAAATGATCCACGGCCTGTGGATGTGGCTGACGTAGCAGGGGTGGTCACTAGGTATTGGTGGTCGGTATCGGCTACGTCACCAATTCCTTGTGATGTTGGAAGGTCGGTACCGGTGCGAGTCACGCATGCCTATGGGACCGCAGCCGCGTGGGATACGACGTACTCGTCTTTGGATGGTTTGGTCACGTCGTCTACTGATGCTCCTAGCGGTGACAGCGTTACGACCACCTACAATTGGAACAGTCGCCGCCAGTTGGACTCGACGGTTGACTATCCGAGCGGCACCGCAAATCCCGGGCGTGTCACATACTTCGGCTATGACTCTGCTGGGCGTTTGCAGGTCCGCCGTGACCCATCTGGTGTCGAGACTTGGACTGTTCATGACGCTGCTGGAAACATCACGACCCAGATAGGGCCGGTAGCGGTTAGCCGGACAGCGTGTGCGCTCCCGGCAACAGTGTGCAGTTTCAGTTCTCAGCCAACGTCACCGTCAAAGTCTTGGGTGTACAACCTTGACGGGTCCGTGCGTTCTTTCACCGATGAACTTGGCAACGTCACGACAACCGCCATCACCTACCCGAGCGGTGGCGGTCGGATCGAAACTGTTAGTGCACCAACCCATGGTGATTCGCCAACTAACCCATCGTCGATGACAAAGACTGTCACTGTGTCCACCTACAACCGGTTCGACCGGTTGACGTCGCAAGTCGTCGGTGATCCTGACAAGGCGTCGTTGCTGGCCACCACTAGCTTCGCCTACGACCCGCTGGGCCGTTTGCACACCCAGAGCCGCCGGGTCGGAGGCTCGAGCCCTGACCTGGTTACTTCTTACGCCTACGACGCGGACGGGAACCAGACCGTCACCGCGATGGGGTCTGATCCAACCAATACTGACCGTCAACTTTCAAAGCAACGTTACGATTTGCGTGGCCGCCTCGTTGAACAGTGGGGACCAACCGGCGATAGTTCCGCGCCTGCATCAGTGACCGGTGCTGGAACTGCTTTGGCTGTTCGAACTCATGAAACGTTCACCTATGACAACGCGGACCGGCTGCTAGCTCAAACCAGTGGCGACGGCGCGGACCAACACCAGACGTTTTACCGTTACGACGATGCTGGTCGGCTTCGTTATGTGATTGTTGACCGCGATAACGACGGCGTCGTGTCGTCGTTATCCACTGGGGGGCCTACTGATCCCGACGACGGCGTTACCCAATACACATACACGCCTGCCGGGAGAGTCGCGTCAGTCATCAAGTCACCAGTTGATCTCACATCCTATGACTGGAGCGCTGGCACACAGTCCCTGAAACGAACAACCACGCTGCAATATGACAAGGCAGGTCAAAACACCAAGATCATAGACGCCCGCAATAGGGCCACTACCCGTACGTTCACCGCACGCGGTGAACTGCTGCGTTCGACGCTCTCTGGCGGCTACTACACCCAATACGGCTATGACCCGGCGGGGCGGGTCATCAAGGTCACTAATCCCTCACCGACTGGTACTGGAACCGTTGAGGTTGTGACCAGCTATGACGCCCGAGGCAAGGTCACCGCAAAAACTAACCCGCACACACCCGCAACACCGTCACCGCCCGCAGTTACCTACTCTTATTGGCCTGACGGG
>JAGQSI010000342.1 GCA_020439605.1 Acidimicrobiales bacterium
GAGCCTCCGTTGTCCAACGACACCAACATCGCACCCGCTACCGGCAAGCTCGGCGTACTGCTGCCAGGAATGGGTGCAGTCGGCACAACTTTCATCGCCGGATGCCTTGCAGTGCGCAAGGGCCTCGCCAAGCCATTCGGGTCCCTGACCCAGATGGGCACTATCCGTCTCGGTGCGCGCACCGATGAGAACGTGCCTCTGATCAACGACTACGTGCCGCTGGCGCAACTAGATGATCTGGTCTTCGGTGGCTGGGATGTGTTCGAGGACGACGCCTACGTGGCGGCGGCGCGTGCCGGCGTGCTTGACGCACACATGCTGGAACAGCTCGGTGAGGAACTCCGTTCCATAAAGCCCATGACCGCGGTGTTCGAACAGTCCTACGTGAAGAACCTCCATGGCAACCACATCAAGGAGGGCACCTCGAAGTGGGATCTAGCACAACAGCTCGAAGCGGACATCCAGAGCTTCAGCGAAGCCAATGGCTGTGACCGTCTGGTAGCAGTTTGGTGTGGCTCTACAGAGGTATATCGCGAGCCAACCGAGGTTCACCAGAGCCTCGCCGCCTTTGAGCAGGGTCTGAAGGATTCGTCACCAGAAATCGCGCCGAGCCAGATCTACGCTTATGCGTTGTTGAAGCTCGGGATCCCGGTTGCCAACGGCGCACCGAACCTCAACCTCGATACGCCAGCATTGCTCGAACTCGCTGTTAACAACCACGTGCCGGTTACCGGCAAGGACTTCAAGACGGGCCAGACCCTCATGAAGACCATCCTCGCTCCCGGTCTCAAGACCCGCATGCTCGGCGTGGAAGGTTGGTACTCCACCAACATTCTTGGTAACCGTGACGGCGAGGTTCTGGACGATCCGGAGAGCTTCAAGGCCAAAGAGGTTTCCAAGCTCGGCGTACTCGACACCATCTTTGAACCAGAGCGCTACCCCGATCTCTACGGCGACATTCACCACGTGGTACGTATCAATTACTACCCACCTCGCGGTGATAACAAAGAGGGCTGGGACAACATCGACATCTTTGGTTGGCTCGGCTACAAGATGCAGATCAAGGTGGACTTCCTCTGCCGTGATTCGATCCTCGCGGCACCTCTTGTGTTGGACCTAGCCCTGTTCTTGGACCTCGCAAAGCGCGCCGGGATGGAAGGCGTGCAGGACTGGTTGAGCTTCTACTGGAAGTCACCCCAGACCGCAGCGGCTGGTCTCAGCCCCGAACACGACATCTTCATTCAGCAGATGAAACTGAAGAACACTCTTCGCCATCTGATGGGCGACGACCCGGTCACCCACATCGATCCTGAGTACATCGAGTAACTCGAATAGCTCTAGTGTCGATTGGTGGGCGCGTCGGGTGCCTACCAATCGACACCGAGTAGAGACCTCATAGCTGCCTCGAAGCTGGCGTCGTCCAGTTCTTTTCGCGCTGCCAGTACCATCTCAGCGTCAGCGCCGACTGGCACTCGAAGTGGGGTCTGCGGATCTTCAATCGCTTTGGCTATTGCCTCGCCAACCAGCTCAGGTCCAGGGCGTCCTTCGGCTCCCACCAACGTTTCGTCCGCGCCTCTCCACTGGGCTCGGAGTTGCTCATACACGGTGCCATCCTCGCCGTGACGAGTGGCGTTGCGCATCCCGGGGGAAATATATCCCGGCTCGATGATCACCACTCGGATTCCGAAGTGTCCAACCTCGAACGCAAGGGATTCCGAGAGAGCCTCCATAGCGTGTTTGGTGGCGCAGTAGACCCCAGAGAGTGGGGCAGAGACCTTGCCCTCAACCGAGGTCACGTTCACAACAACACCGCTCCCGCGATGTCGCATCCCGGGAACAATGGCACGCACCATTCGCATGGGGCCATAAACATTGGTGTCGAACATCTTCTCGAGCACATGTTGGGGATAGGTCTCAAGGGGACCGGTCTCCGAGATGCCAGCGTTGTTGACCAGCACATCGATATCGCCTGCAGCCGACAAACATTGCTCCACAGATGAATCGCTGGTCACGTCGAGCGAGAGCCTCATCGCAACATCAAGGCCGTCAAGAGCCTCAACCCGTCGAGCAGTCGCAACCACAACGTGGCCTCGCGCTGCAAGAACCTCCGCAGTTGCGCGTCCTATGCCGCTGCCTGCACCTGTGACCAATACCTTCATGACTCTCCTTTGTTCGCATCGTAGAAGACGTGACCTTCGACCATCGGCTAGGGGAATGGTGAAGGTGTACCGGTAGCCTGAATACACCATGGAAGCCGCTTCGCCCTTTAG
>JAGQSI010000343.1 GCA_020439605.1 Acidimicrobiales bacterium
CGGACGAACCAGGAAGGTTGAGACGAACTCGATCGGCGTGATGAGGATGTAGAGAACAAACGGCAGCCCTGGGGGGAACAGGGATGACTTGAGGTAGCCGCCAAGGCCTTGAGCCTTGATGCCAGCAAGGTTGTAGCAACCGAAGGCAAACACGGCGAGCATCATCGGCACTGCGATCTGAGCTGAGGCCGGCATCTGGAATACCGGGATCACCTCGAAGATGTTGGTGAAGAAGATGAAGAAGAAGGTGGAGAGAAGAATCGGGGTCCAGCCAATGTATTGGGGCCCGATGTTCTCCTTGACGATGCCGGTCTCGATGAAGTCATAGGCCAACTCGGCAACGCTTTGGCTGCGGGTCGGGACCAAACGCTTCTTGTTGGCCAGGATCATCACCGCGAATGAGGCGAAGATCGCGATCACGCTAATGAGCGCGACCTTGTTGAAAGCCCACCATTGGCCTTCGCCGAAGAAGGCGGGCCAGCGGACTACGTGGGTTAGCGGCGGGAACTCGACTGCGAGCACGGAGACTTCTACTCCTGGGTTCCAGGCTTGAGGCCCGGGTGGGCTAGCGACAGGGACACGAAACGGGCCTCCCACAAGAGAAGACCAAGATGTGAGAGCACGAGCGTGAAACCAAGTGGCACTGCTGCCACCCACGCTGCGTCTCGCACAAGATAGAGAACTAGACCAATCGCTCCAATTCGAAGGACGAACCCGAACAGGGCCACACCCATCAACAAAGCGAGTGAAATGCGTGCTGCCCAGCTCAACAGAGCTGCTGCAACAACAAAGTTGGCGATAACGAGACCCACGGCCAGCGCCACAGATGCAACGCCGTTGACGCCCCACCCAGCGAGTCCAACGAGCAGGAGAACAGGAAGAACCTTGAGGCCACGAATGGCCAGGTCTCTTGCGACGTCACGCTCTGGGGCGGGACCGAGATCACGCGAGGTGAACACAGAAGCAGACGCTGCGGTCATGCTGCGCGCTTTTGGGTCTTGTTGCGATTCCAAATGGCCCCGTCCTCGTGCTCACGCATCTCAATGTCGTATCCCAGCCAGAGCTTGATACCTAGACCGCCGAAAGCGACGATCGAAAAGATGATGGTGAATACGGGCTGGGTACCTAGAAATCCATCTACGAGCCAACCGATTCCGACCATGACGCAAAGCGTGAGGGCAAGTTCAAATCCGCGTGCGGTGGACTTGCCGTATCCACGATTGCTTGATGCTCCATAGGCTGAGCGATCAAACTGCTTGGAGAGCTTCTTGCTGGCGGGCGCGACGCTTTGAGTGCGGTTGGTTACCGCGGCGTCGGCGTTGGTGCCGGAGGCGAGAGGCGTTGAGTCGCTCATAGGAGTAGTTAGGCCAAGCTTTGAGTTCTGCATTGTTGCAGGTGTGAACTCAGGGCGCTTGTGAATCGATACACAATCTATTCATGCAAGCTCAGGACACCAAATCCGATGCACCACCATCGATGCCGTCTCCGCTCGACACCACCTCATCGGCTTCATCACTCGACATCCTGGCGAGCTCCTCGGCCTCGGCCAAGCGAGCTTTACGGGTCCCTGGCCTGAAGAAGGTGAGAAGACTGAGCCCCGCTCCTGCCACTGCGATCGGGACCAGCGCATCGCCCTTACCCGTGTATACGGGGTAGAGCACCAACACCGACAACAGGCCGGTCCAGAGCCACAAAATTATGACTGCTTGACGATGACCATGGCCGAGCCTCATCAACCGATGGTGAAGATGGTCCTTGTCTGCGTCGGCTAGTCCACTTCGCTTTCTGGCGCGGCGAATAATGGCCGAGGCCGTGTCGATGATCGGAACACCCATAACGATGAACGGGATTATCAACGGGGCAAAGAAGAAGTAGACCTGTCCTGAGTACTCGACCGAAGCCTGGCCACCGACCAGCATGGTGGCGGCGGCCATGAGACCGCCCAGCATCAACGCTCCCCCATCGCCCATGAAGATCTTGGCCGGGTGGAAGTTGTGAGGCAGAAAACCCAGACAGATGCCGGCGGTGATTACCGCTATCAGCGGGCTGATGTTCTCGGGATCTATCACCCCAACATCTGCTGTCATCAGATGATGGCCATAGAGGAAGAAGCCACCGGCAGCAATGGCAACGATGCCTGCAGCAAGGCCGTCGAGTCCATCTATCAAGTTGACGGCGTTGGCCATCCCCAGCACCCACAGAACGGTTATGAGAGGCGCTAGGTCCGGTCCGAGAACAACTAGCCCCTCAACAAATGGAATCCGGAAG
>JAGQSI010000344.1 GCA_020439605.1 Acidimicrobiales bacterium
GAATCAACTGTGCAGCACTGACAAATGGGGCGTACGGGCCAGTGACTGGGGGCTTCGTCGTGGTGGTGGTTGGAGGTTTGGTAGTAGTTGTAGTGGGTGAGCTTTGGCCCTGTGCGGTCTTGGCTGCTTGGCGGATAGTGGCGAGCGAGTCATAGAGCAAGATTCCGGGACATGCCGTGTAAGCAGCATCTCTATGTCCGATAACTCGATTGATTGTCAGCGTCGAGTTTGCTTTGTGTTTGTTGGATCCAGCGGTGGTGTAACTCGTGGTACCGAGCGGATCTATGCCCTTCAGGCCCAGCTTCCAACCGATCAACTTGCCAGCAGCGGTGAGCGCCGCGTTAGACGGTTGGGCTGCAGCGGGTGACGCTCCTGGTTCGTGCTGTCCGAGGAAGGAGACCCCGACGCTGCCAGAGTTGAAACCTTGAGCGTGACCGCCAACTATTGCCTTGTCGATACCGCCGGAGCGACCTTCCCAGATGGTGCCGAAGCGGTCCACGATGAAGTTGTATCCGATGTCGCACCACTTGTTTGTGCCGGTGTGGTAGGCGTAGGTGGCAGCGAGCATCGCGGGGACATCTGCTTGGGCGTAGGTGTTCGAGTGCACGGTGTGATGTACCACCGCGAATGTGACACCGCCGGCTGCTTGGCTCGGTCCTGTTGAACAAGTCGGGTTGGAGCTGACCCATCCCTTCGACGTGTATGCCGTACGAGGTTGGATAGCGGGTTGAGAAGCTGCTGCGCCGGCGGTGGATGTGGTGAAGAGACTCGAGGTGACCTGTGGATCCTCGTATCTCATCTGTTGGAGTTCCAGATCGATCAGGGTGCCTGAGGTGACACGGATCTCAACGAGATCCACGCCATCACGACCAAACCAGACCATGGAGCCGCTGTTGCGCTGGTTTGAATCCGGTGCCTCATCGGAGTGGCCCTCGATCTCGCTCCACTCGCTCCATTGATCGGCTGCCAACCCACGGACCTCAACAGAACCGTGTTCCGCTCCGAGCCAGCTTGCAGCGACTGCCTGGGTTCCATTCTCTACGTCTATTGCCGCAGACCAACCTGGTGAGGCTGACGAAGGAGCACTTTGGGTGGTCTTGGAGCTGAGGCCGCCAGAAGTGCTGGCAAAGGCGTCCTGGCCCGATGCGCCAGTAAGGGTGATGATCTCGGTGTGCATCTCCCCGGCCTTCACCGCAGCGGCAGAGGTCGGGAGGCTCGCAATGGCCGCCCAGGCCAGAACGGCTGCAAGCGATCCGACAGCGATTCGGCGGCGCCTGTGGTCTAAAGATCTTGGGTGGGAAGTCATAGGTTTGCGTCATGCTCCAGGTCGCAGATGCAACGATAGGTGTATCTATCGGCACGAAACCTCTTTTTCTTCAATCAGACGAAGGCTCAGGATCTGTGGGACTTTTGGCTAGGACCATGAAATGACCCTAAGGGTGGCCTTTGACGCCACGTCACTTCTCGAGGCCCAGACAGGTGTTGGGACCATGGCTTCGTCCTATCTTGAAGGCTTGGCGCGCCGTTCAGAGCTTGAGATGGTGGCATTCGCTGTGTCTCTGAGAGGCCGTGGTGCGCTCAAGGACGTAGTACCGCAGGGAGTGTCTGTGGCTGAGCGGACGATCCCGGCTCGGGTTGCTAGAGAGGCCTGGTTGCGTGCGGACCTACCCACTGTTCGAGCGTTTACAGGTCAGGTTGATCTTGTTCATGGGCCAAATTTCGTAGCCCCACCCGGGGGCAAGGCCGCTGAGCTCATCACTGTTCATGACCTCACCGCCGTTCATTTCCCCAAGATGTGTACCAGCGATGTCCTTCAATGGCCCACACTCCTACGGCGAGCGGCGCGGCGCGGCGCCTGGGTTCATGCAGTAAGCAATTTTGTAGCGGCGGAGATCAACGAAGCGTTTCCAGAGTTGGATGGGCGCGTCGTGGCTATCCCGAACGGAACTGTGCCACCACCCGCGCCCTCTCCAGACAGTGACAGTGGGGCCGGAATGCGCCTAGCTGGCGGTGAGCGCTACATCTTGGCAATCGGGACCTTGGAGCCACGCAAGGACTTTCCCTCGTTGGTGCGTGCCTTCGACGCCTTGGCGGCCGAAGATCGTGAGCTTCGCTTGGTGATGGCTGGCTCAGATGGCATGGCGGCCGATGAAGTCGAAGAGTCCATCGATGCTGCGTTTCACCGAGATCGAATAGTGCGTCTGGGCAGAGTTGACGAGGCGCAGCGTTGGGCGCTCTATCGCGGGGCTTGCGTGGTGGCC
>JAGQSI010000345.1 GCA_020439605.1 Acidimicrobiales bacterium
ACCTGGAAGCCCTCTACTGGATAGACCCAAGGGTTGAACCAGGCGTTCACGCGGCCTCGCACATGGCTGAACTGCGTCCATGCGCCGTAGGCACCAATCGCGAACAACGCGGTACCCGCAACCGGGTACCCCACTCGTCCAGTAGCCACCCACAGCATCGACATGAACAAGAAGAACAAGAGCAGAGAGGAGCCAAGGTCCTTTTGAAGGATCATCACCCCTATGGCCACTCCCCATGCCAAGATCACAGGACCCAGGTGTTTGGGGTCCGGAAGAACAGGAAGGAACTTTGGCCAGGTGGCCATCGAGAGGAGCTCTCGTTTCTCCACGAGATAGCTGGCGAAGAACAAGGCAAAGAACAGCTTTGCGAACTCACCGGGCTGAAAGCTCACCGGCCCCATAGCCACCCAGATCCGCGCGCCATTGATGGTTACACCCACTCCGGGCACCATCGGCAGGACGAGTAGAACTAGGGCTCCAACCAGAAATGTGTACCTATACCGCTCCAGATCTCGAGCTCTCTTGACGAACAACAAGGTCGCGATGAACGCCGCTATGCCCACAAATGTCCACGTTGCCTGATTGGCAGCCAGAGATGGCTTTACCCGAGCAATGAAGACGTAGCCGAGCCCGTTGAGTAGTGCTACCAGTGGAAACAGTAAACCGTCGGCCTCGGGAGCGAGTTTGCGAACCGCCACATGAGCGGTGAAGAACAAGGCGCCAACAATGCCAAGAAACGGCATTATGTTGGCCGGAACCGATGAGGTCTGACCGAGCGAGGCAAGGGTATAGGCGCCACCGGTAACACCTACCGCCAGAACCAGCAGGCCAAGCTCCGCCCTGCGTCGGGCTTGGGCAATTACTGTCATCCCGCTGGTTTGGTGGTCGTGGGAGCTTTGGGAGCCGCGGTGGTTGGAGCCGCCGGCACAGTGGTGATCACAGGCGTGGTGGTTGAGGACGCGTTGGCTGAAGTTGTGGAAGTGGATGTGGAACCGGGCGCGGTTGTTGTGGTGGAGGTGGTCTTGTCCTCAAGCTCATCTACGCGCTCTTGAAGAGTCGCGACGTAGCGCATCGCTTTGCCCTTGGAGCTGAACTGAGGCTTTTGTTGCACCGCAACCCGAGCATCCTCAGGAAGTTCTTTGCGCGTGAGTGGCCCGGATTCAACCAGTGATGGATTGATCCACAGCACCCCGCCGGGCTTGCCTTTGTACACCGCCACTTCTTCACCTTCGAAACCCACGAAATAGGTACCGTTGGCCGAAACCGCGGTAGCCCCGAAGACCGCTGCCAACACCGCCAACAACGCCAGCAAGAACGCAATGACCCGCCATGTGACGCGCTTCGATGCGGCTTTGTCTATGCCGGCAAAGGGATCGTCGATATCTGCCCCGTAGTTGCGATCTGATTCCGGTAACGAACTACGCCGACCAGCAAAAGGGTCATGATCCGTGGCGTCCACCGATTTGGTTTCTGGCTCGCCATTTCGTGAATCCAGCCTGGCTTGTTCTGCTGCCAGCACTTCGGCGGCCTTCAAGGAGCGCCCGCCATCGTCCACCACATCCACAACAACAACGGTGATGTTGTCTCGGCCGCCGGCCTCGTTGGCTATCCGCACCAACTCCTCGGCGGCTTCCTTCGGGTCTGCTAGACGCCGCAGTACCGATGAAATCTGTTCTTCAGATGCCTCGCCAAACAGGCCGTCCGAACACAGAACAAAGCGGTCGCCGTTGAAGGGCAACACCGATGAGCCATCCACATCGACATCCACATCGATACCGAGCGCTCTTGTGATGATGTTGCGTTTGGGATGAACAGCAGCTTCCTCTTCGGTTAGCTGACCATCTCGCTTCAGGTCCTCAACCAAGCTGTGATCTCGGCTCAGTTGGATCAGGCTGGAATCGCGCAAGAGATAGACCCGCGAATCCCCAACGTTGATCCAGGCAATCTCGTCACCGTCGGTATCTGTGGAAGGCACCACCCAAACAGCGCACATGGTTGTGCCCATGCCGTGTAACTCAGGTTGGGCTCCGGCACGTTCAAAAATGGCCCGGTTGGCCACCCTCACCGCATGTTGAAGGTTGTCCAGAGATGGGTCTCCGGCATGCTCTTCTAGTAGCTCTACGGCCATCTGCGAAGCGATCTCGCCGCCGGCGTGGCCACCCATGCCGTCTGCCACGGCAAAGAGCGCGAGTTGAGTGGCCTCTAGATATGAGTCCTGATTGTTGGATCGAACCTGCCCAACATGGGTAGCGCTTCC
>JAGQSI010000346.1 GCA_020439605.1 Acidimicrobiales bacterium
AAGCTTCAGCGCCTTGGGCGTGCTACCGCCGCTTTGGTCAAGGGCGGCAATAAAGCCGTTGCCGCTGCGGACCTTTTCGAGTTGCTCCTGGTTCATGGTTGGAGTTGCCCCATTCGTGGTTAGACCGATTTCGGACCATCATTATCCAGATCCGAGGGGCGCACACAACCGATACAGCTGCCTCATGCTGCAGCTTGGCCAAGTCCGGTAGCCACCTGGTTCAACAAACCCTTCACCCGGACCCGTTGCGTGTTCACCACAGCGTGATCTACCACCACCTCGGTGCGTGAGACTGTGGCCCCGTTTGCTCGAAAGAATCGCCTGACAACCCTGCCCTGAACCACGATTTCGGTCCCCTTGGACCATTTATGGGCCCGTGCTGGAGCGTTGATCCATGCCAACGGCACAGAGCAAGTTTTTCGGTCCTCATCTCTGATAACCAGGTCCATCGTAAGAACCTCTTCCCCTGATGGGAGTTCCCGCAATTCGGGGTCTCGCGCCAACATTCCACTCAGTACTGCAACATTCACCAGAATCTCCAGCCTCTACGCCTCAGGGCGCATTGTTTGATTATGGGTGCCACAGCACCGGGGCCGGATCAGAGCTGATCGACAAGACAAACCCTACATAGCCCCTGTGACAATGAAGCCTCACGAGCCCTGCAGCCAGTGGTTCCAACCTCATGGGCTGGGACTGCCTGCGACTTCTACGGGTTGTGACCTTGATACACCCGCGCCGGCATAGAAGCTCTGAGGGAGTTCTGGCGAACCCTCAGCTCAGGTTGGATGCCCGTTCCGCCACATCTGCAAAATCAGGATCTAGTTCTACAACCCAACGAAAGGTCTCGCGAGCCCGAGCGACTTCTCCGGCCTTCTCATACAGGTCCCCAAGCGCATAGGCCTGTCGAAGGTGGTGAACCTGTGGTCGTTTGACCCCGCGCTGAGAACGAGCCAAAAGCGCTATGGCGTTTGGCAGATCTCCGCGGTCGGCCAAAGAGCCTGCTGTGACTATACGACCTTCCGTTACCAGTTCCGCGTTGGGCGACGCCTCACGCAGTTCCTCCCACAGCTCATCAACTTCACGGTGGCGACCCAAAGCGCGGTAGCAGTCGGCCAACACCGGATTCTGTTCGGCGGTTCGAGAAAGTTCTCGGAAAGCTTCGAGTTCCTTGACCGCGTCCTTCCAACGGCCCAACCTGTAATAGGTGAGACCTAGCAACTCGCGCACAGCGGTTGCTCGTGGAGCCGCTTCAGCGATCGGACGCAGCAGCAGTCTGGACTCGTCATATCGCTCGCGTTCGAATGCATGAGCGGCGTCACGCAACTTGTCGTTGGCTCGATTGCCCTTTGGGCCACCCAGAGCAGCAACTAGTTCTTTGCGTGCGTCGTCTCCGCCTGAGCCCTCAGATGCCTTACGGGGAGCACGACCGCGGCGCTCGCTCGGGTTCTCCACGCTGCGGGCACGCCGCACAGCCTTGTCTGCCTCGTTGCGGACGTCATCTACACGCACCCATTGCGAGCCCCGGTCTTGTGGTGCCGGCCTCTCATCGCGACCAACACCGCCCACTCCCCCACGTGAATCAAACTCTGCATCGGTGAGCCGGCCAGCGCCCTTGCGCCCGAGCGACCCCCACTTCTTGGGGCCAGCCGTACGTGGTTCCACATAGCCGCGTTCGTTGCTACGGAACTCGCCCGAGCCACCGCTACGGCTGTCCCTACGAGAATCACGACGGTCGTCCCAACGATCTTCACGGCGACCATCTGAGCCACGCGAGCCACGGCGGTCATCTGAGCGACCACCGCTCGAAGCGCCACGATACTGAGAGCCTGAAGACCCTCCCGAGCCGGCTGCGCTGCGACCGCCGCCTCGGCTATCCCCGCGACTGCCACTAGCCCCAGGGCCACCCTGAGACGACCTCGATCCATAGGAACTGCGCGAGTTCGAAGCGCCACCACGACTATCGGATCGAGAAGAGCGCGAGGAGTCGCCAGTACGTGACGAGCCATCCTTGGACCCATAGGAACCACGGCCCTTAGATGGCTTGGAGCTGCCCGAAGAACTCGATGAGGCGGAGTTGGGCCGGCCCTTGCCTTGCCCATTAGGGCGCGAAGAATTAGAACGAGGCGAGTTGGCCATGGCGTCAACAATACCTATGAGGACCCCAAGAGCGCGCATTGAGCCAAAAGAGCGCAACATAGGTCGCCCGGGGCCATGAATCTGGCCATACGTAACCCTAGACGCGAGCCAAAACGCAA
>JAGQSI010000347.1 GCA_020439605.1 Acidimicrobiales bacterium
CCGGGTCATAGCCCTGGGCTTTGAGGGCATTCTGCAACGCGATGGTGCGCGCCCCTACAGAACCGGGTTGAAGTGGACCCTGTTCTTGAATTGTCGCGGGGTCCACCGGGGGTGCCGTGGTGGTTGTGGTGGTTGGAGCCGCAGTCGTGGTGGTGGTTGGAGGCGCCGTGGTTGAGGTGGTCGAGGTTGAAGTAGCGGTTGTGCTCGACGGTGTAGCGCTAGATGTGGAGGTGGTGGCGACAGTGGTTGAGGTTGTTTGCTCAGAACGGGCCTTTGTAGAGCTGTCGCCACTTTCTGTCTTTGCGCATGAAGCAATCGAAACTCCAAGCGTCGCAACGAGCACTAATCCACGCAGTGATCTCAGGGCGCTAGGCATCGAGATATCTTGACAGAAGCGGGACTCCCGTGTGCCTTCGCCACAGGGTCAGCTCGGGTTGAGCCAGTCATTGAGGCTTGCTTCATCCCAATCGTCTGGCCCGTATACGGTGCCGGGTTGCGGGGTCATGATGTGGGTGTCTCCGCCGGTCACGTACTTGGCTGCGGTTCGTTCCCACTGAACCAGAGCGTCATCTCCGGTGACTTCGTCACACAAGCCAAGCGCGCTATCGCGGGCCGCCCTCAACTGGGTCTGGCCAGCTATCGATGAAGCCCAGATCACGACGACCTCGTGGTTGTTGCCGAGCACCTCGTAGATGCCGGTTGGCCGGTGGTCATAGTTGGCCCACACCGGAACCTGCTCAGCCACAACGGCGGCAAGGTATTCGAGTTGGGTGCCCGGGCGAACGCTCAGGAGTTGATGGACGAACAGTGTTCCTTTGGTTCCCGCTTCGGCAATTTCGCTTGTGGTTGGCGAGCCGGGAACTCCACCGCAGAGACGGTCGAATCCCCCGCTTCGCCATTGTGATGCCTCGTCCCACCAGTCCCCGTAGAAGGAGTTGCGACGTTTGAGGTTGAGCCGGTCCACGTTGGAGGCCCAACCCTGCCAGCCCGCTTCACCCACATCCCAGATGTTTATGACCTGCGGCCAGCGCCCTCCACCCATCGCACAAACGAAGAAGGTGCCCTGGAGGGTCAACATGTCTGGCATGGCGTTGGTGGGTTCTTTGCCAGCATGAGCCATGTAGTCGTATTGGCCTTGCCCAACGATGTCGATCACTTCGTGTAGATAAAGAGCGCGTTTAGCCACGATGATCACCGTACGCGTCTAGCGTGCGCCGCACAGGGAGGTGTGTGTCGATGTTGACTACCCGAGCCACGATTAGCGACAGCTACGTGCACGGCCAAGCCCACGGCAGGGCGTTGAGCGAGCTGTGTCGGCTACGCAACGCAAGGGTGCCTTGGTTGGTATTTGTTGCTGCTGGGTTGAACGCTGAACTGTCAACTACGAACAAGGTCGGAGGCATCGTTCTGATTGGCGCCGCCTACAGTGCAGCGAGCGCACTCAATGACCGAGCTGATGTAGAAGCGGATCGACTCAATGGGAGAACTGATCGCCCGTTGGTGTCTGGCGAACTCTCAGATCGAGACGTCCGTAGCGTTGTGGTGGCGGCATCTGCGGGAGTTGTTATGTCGCAGCTACTTCTTTCTCAACCGAGTGCTTTCGCAGTCACCGCTTTGGCTTTGGCAATTGGTGTTGGCTATTCGGTTGAGCCATTCGCGCTCCAGCGCAGGGGTCTAGTTGGCTTGATAGCTCTGAGCTGGTGCTACTTGGGCGCTCCCCTGCTCCTTGCTCTTGGCGCAAAGGGTGCGGGCGTCTCACTCGCCATGGGCATGGTTGGTGCGGGCGTCCTCGCCCATAAGGATTTCCGCGATCTCAACGGAGACCTTCATGCAGCCAAACGAACTCTGTTGGTGAGACGTGGGGCGATGTTGACCACTCGCATCGCAGTTGCTGTTGCGATGGTTGGGTTGGTTGGTCTAGCCGCCATCCACGGAGCTAGCTGGTGGGCCGTGCCCGGTGCGTTCACGTTGATTTGTCTCAGCGCGATGGCTGTAGCCGGTCACAAGGCGAACTTGTGGATGATGTCTCGGGTCGCACTGGTGGCCACTGCGGTATTGGTGGCGATCCAGTGAGTGAAATGATCCCGCCACCACCTCCAGCGACGTATGGGCACCTTCCACCTCCACCCGATCGAGGTTCTGGAGTCGGCCCAGTTGTCGCGGCACTTATCGTGTTGGCGTTGGTCGGGATCGGGCCAACTCTGTTCTTCGTAGCTGCAGGATTTGGTGAGGACGAGACCGCAA
>JAGQSI010000348.1 GCA_020439605.1 Acidimicrobiales bacterium
GGCCGGTAGACATGGTTCCAAGGGCTCTACCTCGTTCTTCTCCGAGTCCGACCTGCCACAAGACATCTGAGGCGCGGTTGGTGGCTTCGCGAGGGGGAAGTCCATGGACCTCAGCGACGTGACGGACGAAGTCCACCGCCTTTACATCTGGAGGTAGAAGATGGTGCTCGGGGGAGTAGCCCAACAGGGCCCGCACCTCAGGGCCAGCAGTTGCTGGGTCTATGCCGAACACCCGTAGTTGCCCTTCGTCGGGCTTATCGAGACCGAGGATCAACCCGAGCATGGAAGTTTTGCCGGCGCCGTTGGCCCCGAGCAGACCAGTTACGCCAGGGCCGATCTCGCAGGTTGCCCCGCCGAGAGCAAGGGTGGGCCCCCACCGCTTCACGACTCCCTGAACCTCGATGACCGCGGACATCTAGGTG
This sequence comes from Acidimicrobiales bacterium, assembly GCA_020439605.1. Lineage (GTDB taxonomy): Bacteria > Actinomycetota > Acidimicrobiia > Acidimicrobiales > Iamiaceae > Aquihabitans. The sequence goes on from JAGQSI010000348.1 coordinate 423, forward strand.
ACACTAGGGGCTAGGAAACTCAGATATTGGGCAAGCTACTTACAAGTAGAGTTCTCAGTGTATATTGGCACAATTTCGTCAGATATCCTCTGTTTGCATAAAAATCAAGCGGTATAGTGGCCTTTCGCCGCGGTGCACCCTGCTGTCTTTCAGCCCACCGGGCCTCTCGGGCTATCAACAAAGGGGTGCAACATGCGTCTCCCTCAAATCATCGGCGGGGTACTTGTCGCCGTACTTATTACCGTTAGTGCATCAACGGCTCTGACGGCGTGTAATCCAATCAGGAAGTCCTGGACATGGAAAGGCGGAAATACCCATGGTGCAATCATTGAAACCACCGCTGGGCGCGCAAGCCTCGCTGTCTACAGGCAGCCGACCAAAGCACTCAATCACGTGTTGAACGGGTTGGGAATCCGCAAGGTCCAGGATTACCTGTGGGCCTTTGGGAAACCCCCTGAGATTCGCAAAACCTTCAGTTTCCAGGGGAAGTCGGTCACCTTGAGCTTTGGGACCGCCACCAAAGCGCTGAGGACGCTCAGCTACAAGCTCATCTACGACGACCCTGCAGATCTGAAGGGCGCTCTGGTGGATGCCAACAAGAACAACGCATGTCTAGCGCTGACTCTCATCTCGTATGGCAAGCCCACGAGTAACTGGACCTACAAAAAAACAGGATGCCTAAACGGAGGATTCTAATGAACCACAGATCTTCGAAGTCGCGCTGCGCCCTAGGGGCACTAGCTCTACTTGCTGCTCTGGCGCTTTTCGGCTGCTCGGACAACTCCAAACAGAGCTCGAGTCCTACGGGTGGCTCAGAGCCTAAATCCGCCAGCAGTTCAGGAGTGTGCCAAGTGCTTGATGTAACCCATCAAGCTGTCACCGAGGCTAATAGTTCGTTTGCCCAGGTGGTGACAGAGATCCCGAAGGGGACCAAGCTGTCCAAAGCCGTCGCCGCAGGAGTGTCTTTCGCTAGTGGGTCACTCGATGCTGATCCCGGCGAGTTCTCCCCGGTCATTGGCTACCTGCTCGAGGCCGCCAAGGGCTACGAGGCGAACGCGGATGCCAAGGTTGCCGCGCCATCCGCAGAGGTGCTGGAAAATGCCAAGGGCCTCGATGAGTTCCTGGCGAAAGGGTCCTGTAACTAGGGAACTCGGGTAGGGGGATCGAGCAATGGCGGCCTAGCCTGCAAGGCATGGCAGAACTGCGTTCGCGTACCTCCACTCACGGAAGAAACATGGCCGGTGCTCGTGCTTTGTGGCGAGCAACCGGGATGACCGATTCAGACTTCGGCAAGCCCATTGTGGCTATTGCCAACAGTTATACGCAGTTCGTGCCCGGCCATGTTCACCTGAAAGACATGGGAGACATCGTTGCAAAGCAGATCGCTGCTGCTGGCGGTGTGAGCAAGGAGTTCCACACGATCGCCGTTGATGACGGTATCGCCATGGGCCACGGCGGGATGCTCTACTCGCTTCCTAGCCGTGAGGTTATTGCGGACTCCGTCGAGTACATGGTCAATGCCCATTGCGCAGACGCATTGGTATGTATTTCCAACTGCGACAAGATCACTCCTGGGATGCTCAACGCTGCCCTACGCCTGAACATACCTACCGTCTTTGTGTCCGGCGGTCCTATGGAGGCAGGCAAAGCGGTAGTGGTCAACGGCGTTGCGCACGCACCAACCGACCTCATCACCGCCATTGCGGCTAGTGCTAGCGATGAGGTGAGCGACGAGGGCCTAGATGAAGTCGAGCGATCGGCGTGCCCAACTTGTGGATCTTGTTCAGGCATGTTCACCGCCAACT
>JAGQSI010000034.1 GCA_020439605.1 Acidimicrobiales bacterium
GTTGTGATGCACGCAGCTACCCAGGACTTGGAGGTCTTGGATCTGGCCTGTGGCTCCTTGCCCAAAACTCTGTTTGATACACAGATTGCTGCAGGATTTGTGGGCCAGTCGTTGCCGAGTCTTGCCAATTTGGTGGAGCGCTTCAAGGGGGTGCGGCTACCCAAGGGGGACCGTCTCACGGATTGGCTGATTCGCCCGCTAGCAGAGGACCAGAGGCGTTATGCAGCCTCTGACGTTGAACATTTGTTGAGCCTCAAAGATGACCTGAGCGAAGAACTGCTCGAGCGAGGCCGTCTCGAATGGGCAACATCGGAATGTGAGATATTGCGAGCCAGAGGACGAAACGTCCGAGATCCAGAAGCTGCCTGGCTTCGCATCAAGGAGGCTCGACCGCTTAAGGGTGAGACTGCTGCGATAGCTCAGTGCGTCGCTGCGTGGCGTGAACGTAGAGCGGCAGAAATTGACCAACCAGTGCGATTCGTGATGTCAGATCTTGCAGTGGTAGGGGTAGCTCAACGTAAGCCTCACACCATCGAAGCTCTTCGCAAGGTTCGAGGTATCGATGAACGACACCTACGAGCCAACTCGGGTGAGCTCATTCTTGAAGCTGTTCGAAGCGGCGAAGGCAAGGTGGTCTCTCGTCCAAACTCTGTGAGCTTTGAGCTTGATCGAAAGCTTCGTCCGGCTGTGGCGCTGGTGTCGGCCTGGGTGAGCCAACTCTGCCACGAGCTGGAGATAGAGACGTCGCTAGTGGCAACTCGCTCTGACATCGAGGGCCTCCTAGCCGGTGACCCGAGAAGTCGGCTGAGCTCGGGCTGGCGTGCAGAACTGGTCGGAGAACGGGTCAATGATCTGGTATCCGGCAGGGCAGCGCTTGCTTTTGGCCCTGATGCAACCTTGGTTCTCGAGCCTCGTTCAGAGGATTCTTGACAGTGTTTGGAGGAACTGGGTCCCAAGTCGCTACTATTGTCGTTCGGATCAGAACACCTATCGGGGAGTTTGGCCCATGAAAAAGGGTCGCCATCGCCGTTACGAAGAAGCGCGCGAGCTAAAGCGCTCGTCAGAGCCATCATTTAATGACCTCATCGATCGAGCTGATGAGCGATCGTGTCCTGAATGTGGCGCGGATCCTGGCCATGACCATGCAAGCTGGTGCTTAGCCATGGTCGACGATTCCATGGAGCCTGACGACTGGACCTGAGGTCCGGCGTTCGCTTCTTCCTACAACGAACAAAAGGTCTGAGGGCCACAGCACTTGTCATTCAACGCGCTCAGGAACGTCGCGCTAGTAGCGCACGTCGATCATGGTAAGACCACACTCGTAGACGCGCTATTGCGCAGTACCGGAGTCTTCGGGGCCCACCAAGCGGTTGTGGACCGTGTAATGGACTCCAATGACCAGGAACGTGAGCGCGGTATCACAATTCTGGCCAAGGCGGCCTCGGTCCAATGGGGTGACACCAAGATCAACCTCGTTGACACTCCGGGTCACGCAGATTTCGGTGGAGAGGTAGAACGAGCACTCGCTCTAGTTGATGGTGTGGTGCTACTGGTGGATGCGGCCGAGGGGCCCTTGCCACAAACCCGCTACGTGCTTTCCAAGGCGCTAGAGGCCAAGTTGCCTGTTGTCCTTGTGATCAACAAGGTGGACCGCTCAGATGCTCGCCCGGATGAGGTGGTGGACGAGGTCTACGAGTTGTTCTTGGATCTAGGTGCTAGCGACGAGGACATCGAGTTCCCGATCATTTCCGCTATCGCCAGAGATTCCAAGGCAGTTGAGGGCGTGGCGATGCCCGGCGAGGATGCAGACCTGACCCCACTGCTTGAGGCCATTGTTCGTACCGTTCCGGCTCCCACTGTGGACGCAGACGGTCCGCTTCAGGCCATCGTGACCAATCTCGATGCGTCGGACTACTTCGGGCGTTTGGCCATTGGTCGAGTCATGCGTGGAACGATTCGCAAGGGCGATCGGGTAGCGCTGCTTGACGAGGAAGTGGCCGAAGGCGAGCGCCCGGTCGAGCGGCGGCTGTCCAGCCTGATGGGCTTCTCAGGGATCGGACGCGAGGACGTTGAAGAACGTGTAGCGGGAGATCTGTTCGTAGTTGCGGGTTTCCCCGAGGTTGAAATTGGCGACACGCTCGCTGACCCGGCCAACCCTGAGCCGCTTCCTCGCCTGAGCGTGGATGAGCCTGTGCTGCGGATGACATTCGGTGTCAACACCTCACCTCTCGCGGGCAAGGAGGGTAAGTACCTCACCTCTCGCCATCTTCGTGAACGCTTGGAACGCGAAGTTCTGGGCAATGTTTCGATCCGTCTTGAAGACACCGATTCTCCTGATGTGATTGAGGTCGCGGGAAGAGGCGAACTTCAGCTCGCGGTACTCATCGAGACCATGCGTCGTGAGGGATATGAGCTTCAGGTAAGTCGTCCAGAGGTGATCCTCAAAGACATCGACGGCAAGCGACATGAGCCCCTAGAACGCGGTGTGTGTGACGTTCCCGAGGACCACGTTGGAACCGTCACCCAGGCGCTCGCTCCTCGTAAAGGTCGGGTATATGACATGCGCCCCGGTGACCCTGGTCGTACGGTCGTACTCTTCGAGGCACCAGCTCGTGGTCTGATCGGTTTCCGGGGCCTGCTCTTGACGGCCACCCGCGGCACCGCCTTGTTGCACACTCACAATGCGGGCTGGATGCAGTGGGCAGGTGATCTACCTCACCGCCAAGGTGGAGCCATGATGGCGGACCGTACGGGAACCACAACCAGCTATGCGTTGGACAACCTGCAGACCCGCGGCGAGCTTTGTGTAGGTCCAGGTGAGACCGTCTATGAAGGCATGATCATCGGCGAGAACAGCCGCCCAGATGAGATGATCGTCAACGCAGTTCGTGAGAAGCAGAAAACCAACATCCGCACCCACTCAGCCGATGACGCAATCAAGCTAACTCCTCCGAAGATCCATACGCTTGAGTCCGCCATTGAGTTCATCGCCGAAGATGAACTTGTTGAGGTCACGCCCTCGAGTATTCGTATTCGCAAACGGATCCTCAAAGAACAGGATCGTCGCCGCCTCAAGCGTTGATCAACGCCTCACAGCGGGGTGAGGAAGAAACACTGCAGTTCCTAGATCGCTCTGGCGCATCTCGAGATACTCAACAAGCGTCGAGAAGACTTCTTGCCCCACTAGTTGCGTCAGTTCGCGTTCAAGGTTCTGGTACACCATCGTGGAACCTACGTGGGCATCTGCGGACTCGGTGCACCACCAGTGGAACTCCTCACCGCCTTCTCCCCAGTCGCGGCGTTTCCATTCTCTGATGGTTGAGGTGACATGGCCGAGTTGGTCTGTCTCGTCCACCTGCCGAAGTGGTACCAGCCAGCACACCTCGGGCATGACATCCACATGGTGTAATCCTTGCGACTCAGCAAGGTGATGGAAAGCACAGCCCAACCCATCACCGTCGAATCCGGGGCGGTTCAGGAATACGCAGGCGTCCTCATGGATGAGTGTGGTGGTTTCGTCATCGGAGCTCTGAATGAGGCCCTGGGTCAGGCCAACCTCTCGGAACTGCCACTGTGAGTCGGTCAGCCTCGAGGCCATCTCTTCGATATGGGCAACGTCGTCTGGTCCGGTGACGTGGGCGCCATATGAACAACAGCCTTGGACCGCCTCAGCGAAATCCTCGGTGAGCACTCCCTTGCAACCTCGTCCAAAGATGCAGGTCCAGGAGCTGGTCAAGAAGGTGACATCGAAAATCCATGTCCGTTGCTCGGTCGGATCCTCGAACGAAACCCACTCATGGAGGTCTTCTGGCGAATGCACCTGTGAACGATACCCGTTTGCCCTAGTGCTGATCGTCAGGCTCGTCGAGCAGGTGAATCGCCTTCTCCACGGCCCTACGAGCACGCGTGAGACGTTTCTCATCCACTGGAAGTTCTGAGCCACCAGCGTCGATCGACTCTCGTAGCCGCGATATTGCGAGATCTGCTAGCTCCTCAGAAATTGCTTCGAGCTTCAGTCTGATCTCATCGTATTCGCCAGTCATGAGTTGATTGTGCCAGCTATGGAGCGGGTGGATTGTCCCCGTTTGGGACAAATTCGTTCACAGCCCTCACGAGATGGTGGAGATCTCCAACCTTGAACGGATTCCAGGTCATTACAAGTCTCGCCAACTCCAGATGTTCGTTGTTGGAAACCTCCGGTTTCAAAGGAGCAGTGGCAGCGATTGTTCCTTCCGAGAGGCAGTAGCTGAAGCGATCGTTCAGTTGGGAGATCTGCTCTGGTGTTGGAACATGGTTGAGTCTCATCACCAGCCGTTTACCAACCCATCTGATCGAGTGGTAGTTGCGCCAGAAACCGATGATCTCAGAGACCGCCAAGGACGGGTCACTGGTTATCAGCACTCGTGACAAGTCGTCGCTGGCGACCAAACCGCGCGCCGCCACCTCGGTTTGAATGAAGGTCTCGAAGGCCTGCCAGAACGTGCCTTCAGGGCTGTCGAGAAGAACTATCGGAGTTGGTTCTGCCTTGCCGGTTTGTTGAAGGGTGAGAAGTTCCAAGGTTTCATCGAGCGTGCCAAAACCGCCGGGGACAGCGATGAATCCCTTTGACTCTTTCACCAACATCAGCTTTCTGGTGAAGAAGTACTTCATCGAGACATGCTTGGGATCATCGTGAATTACATCGTTGGGGCGCTCTTCAAAGGGGAGTCGGATACTTACGCCGATCGATGCCTCTCGACCGGCACCCTCGGCTGCAGCCTGCATGATCCCCGGACCCGCACCTGTGGCAACCATCCAACCGGTATCCGCCAAGGCACGAGCTACTTGTTTGGTCAACAGATAGGACGGGTCATCGGGTTTGGTTCTAGCTGAACCGAAGACGGTTACCTTCGGTACGCTCGCATACGGTGCGAACATCGCAAAGGCTGATCGCATCTCAGCTAGTGCTGAAGCGGTGATCTTTAGATTCAGGCGATCTGCACCGTCTATTCCGAGCGCTAGCGCAGTCTTGAGGATCTCGCGGATCTTGTCGTCGTTGAACGTGATACCGGATTTTGCGACGAGATCAGCGACCTCTCGCTCAAGCTCAGGGTTCATGCCGGTTGAGGAACCTTTCCATAAAGGGTGGTTCGTTGTTGCAGGCGACGACCTAACGGTTCTACCAGGGCGTTGAAGGACTGTTGGTCCATGCCCTGTCCGTGGCTGGCACCGGCAGCTCGAGAAATGTTCTCATCGATGAGAGTCCCTCCGAGGTCATTCACCCCGGCCTGCAACAGTTGGGCCACACCGCCAGCTCCCAGCTTCACCCACGAAGCTTGGATGTTCGGAATGAAACCGTTGTAGGCGATGCGCCCTACTGCGTGCATGAGCACAACCTCTCGCCATGTGGGGCCACGTCGCGCCCTCTTGCGCAGATACATGGGAGATGCCATATGAACAAACGGCAGCGGTACGAACTCGGTGAAGCCGCCGGTCTGGGCTTGGAGATCTCTTGTACGCACAATGTGTTTTGCCCATGAACGTGGCTTCTCAATCGAGCCGAACATGATGGTCACATTGGACCTGAGCCCAACCTCATGAGCGATCCTGTGGGCATCGAGCCACTCTTGGCTATTTACCTTGTCCGGACACAGAATGGCTCGGACCTCATCGTCGAGAATTTCGGCTGCGGTGCCTGGCAGAGTGGCCAAACCCACATCCATTAGACGCTTCAGATATGAGTCCAGAGGCTCGTTCAGGCGCTTGGCGCCTTCTGTTACCTCCAGAGCGGTGAAACCGTGCACATGAATGTCTGGCACGGCCTCCTTGACCGCACGGGTCACGTCTAGGTAGTACTCACCGTCGAAGTCCGGATGGATTCCTCCCTGAAGGCACACCTCGGTTGCTCCAAGCCCCTGGGCTTCTCTGGCCCTATCGGCGATGTCCTCCAGCGTGAGCAGGTAGGGAGTGCCGCGCAGGTTCAAGGACTTGGGGCCTTTGGAGAACCCGCAGAACTGACATTTGAAGGTGCAGACGTTGGTGTAGTTGATGTTGCGGTTGGAGACCCACGTAACAACATCGCCCACAGCGTGCGAGCGCAATTCGTCGGCTAGTTCCACAATGGCGCCAACCTCGCGGCCGCGAGCCGAGAACAACACTGTGATCTGGTCCTCGGCCAGAACGTCACCCTCGCGAGCTGCCTTGAGGACCTGGGCAACTTTGCCGGTAGCACGTGAAGGGCCCGGAACAAGTTGAGGTGGATCGGATTCCAGTCCGACGTACCACTGCGTGGAACGGCGACCCACGAGGATGACTTCAGCACCGTCTCCGACGTTCTTCACCTCACCAACTGTCTGGGGGTGAACTGCCCCGGGGTCATCTCTGGCGAGACCTTGTGCGTCACTTCGATCTAGCACCGCAAAAGTGAGCTTCTCGTCGAGCCATCTATCCGGGGCGGTGGCGTACTCGGGATAGATTGTGAGCCGTGGCGCCAGCTCGAATCCGTGAGCCTCGGTCACCTCGCGTAGGCGATCAAGCTGTGGCCATGGACGCTCCGGATTGACGTAGTCTGCGGTGACGGGCGAAACCCCACCCCAGTCATCGATTCCGGCATCGAGCAGGACTGAGAAGTCATCTGAGAGATTGGGTGGTGCCTGCAAATGGATATCTGAGGGAAGAATCAGCCGGGCAAGCGCTATTGCCTCTAGATAGTCCTCGGTGGGACACGGCGGCGCCTGATGCATCGCGGTAGCTGGTTTGGGAAGGAAGTTCTGAACGATTACCTCCTGTATGTGGCCCCAACGCTGGTGGCTCTCGGCGATGGCCATGAGCGCGTCGATACGGTCCTGACGGTTCTCGCCAATGCCAACCAATATCCCTGTGGTGAATGGGATCTGGAGCTTGCCGGCTGCCTCAAGAGTCTCTAGTCGCCGGGCGGGTTCCTTGTCCGGACTGCCAATATGTGCATCAAGATCTACTCGGAGGGATTCGAGCATCATCCCCTGCGATGGGGCCACCTGTCTCAGTGACTCGAGTTCGTGGTCGAACAGTGCGCCAGCGTTGGCATGGGGGAGTAGTCCTGTCTCGTTCAGAACGAGCTCACACATGGCTCGGAGATAGTCCACCGTGGATGAATAGCCATGCTCCTCCAGCCACGATGCCGCCACCGGATAACGAAGTTCCGGGCGTTCCCCAAGCGTGAACAAGGCTTCGTGGCAGCCCGCCTGCGCACCTTGGCGAGCGATCTGTAGGACTTGGTTGGGCGTCAGGTAAGGGGCCTCTAGGCGCGCTGGTGGCTGAGCAAAGGTGCAGTAGCGGCACTTGTCCCGACACAGCATCGTCAGCGGTATGAACACCTTGGGCGAGTAGGTGACTCGGGTTCCGGTAGCTGCATCACGTTTGGCTCGAGCGTGCTCGAGCAACTCTGGTAGAGGAAGGTCCCATTGGGCCGTAGGTGCAACCATGAGCGGCAGGCTACCGGCCTGATGCCAACAAAGCGGACAGGAGCTCTGGTTGAATAGACCTATACATGTGCCGATAAGAGGAATCGTGGCCAAACCCCAGTCAACCCGTAGGCTCCGGCGTCAAGGAGCTGTCCTTGGCGTCTTCTTGGGCCTAGTTGGTTCGCTATGTGTCCTGGTTGCTGCGCCTGCTTCAGCGGCCGTCACGCCCGTGATGGACACGTCGGTAGTCACAGCTGCGGAGTTGGCCAACTGGTATCGCTCCAAGGGAAAGACAAACGGAGCCACGGTCGACATCGACACCCTTGCAGCGTTGTTCATCAACGAAGGAGCAGCAGAAGGGGTCGCAGGAGATCTTGCATTTGCTCAATCGATCGTTGAGACCGGCTACTTCGGATTCTCGTCACGTGTGCCGGGATCGTTCAACAACTTCTCGGGTCTTGGAGCAGTTGACGGGGGAACCGGCGCGGCGCAGTTCCCCGATGCTCAAACCGGGGTGCGAGCCCAGATCCAACATCTTCGGGCGTATGCGGATCCCAAGGTGACGGTTGCAAATCTCGCTAACCCTCTGGTTGACCCGCGGTTCAACCTTGTTTCGCCCAAGGGAAAGGCTCCCAACTGGGAGCAGTTCGGCGGTGGGATCTGGGCAAGTGACCCTGCATATTCGGGCAAGGTGCTCGGGATCTATCAACAGATCCTCACCTTCATTGGCTATCAGTGGGCTCCGTTTAGATCAGCATCAAGTTTGGTGAAACAGACCCACCGAGACATCTTGGCCAGAGCACCTAGTAGCGCGGAGCTTGTCTCGGGCGTCTACGACCTAGAAGCAAAGAGAATTACTCCGGCCAAGTATCTGGCGACATTGGTAGATGGTGAGGCCTCAAAACATGGACAACCAGTGGCGCGCCTCTATTTGGCGGCGCTTGGTCGTTTGCCAGATGCCGGAGGTCTTGAGTTCTGGACTCAGCAGCACTACCAGGGCAGATCTCTGCTCTACATCGTGACCAGGGTGTTGAGTTCAAGCGAGTTTGCTCGCAGGTTCGGCAATGGGACCAACACAGATTTTGTCAACATGCTCTACCAGAATGTGCTCGGTAGACCCGGCGATTGGGCAGGAACGCAGTTCTGGGTTGGTCGTCTGGCGTCTGGAAACGTCAGCAGGGCGAGTTTGGTGGTGTCATTCAGTGAATCACCAGAGCATGTTCGCAAGTCGGCGCCAACCACCGAGGCCTGCGTGGTGTTTCTCGGGATGGTCCGCAGAGCACCTGATCCCTCTGCGCTCAGTTGGTGGAGCACCAAACGCGCTTCAGGGTCACCCACAGATGTCCTGACCTCGTTGGTGCTGTCCTCGGCCGAGTATGCAGCTCGGATCTAGGAGAGGCGAGCTGCAGCAGCTTGGTCCACCAGCCACAGGACGCGCTCGGCGCTGATCTGGCTACCAGGTAGGGAGTTGTCGCGAGCCATCGTTGCCATGGCATCGGCCTTGTCCTCGCCAGACACTGTGACCAGTGCCAGATGAGCTCGGGCGATACCGGCGAATGTGAGCGTCATCCGTTCATGGGGGTGGTTGCCGGAGGGGTCTTGGTTCATTGTGACCAGACGCCCGGGGTCTGCACTTAGAGCTGGCGAATCCACGAACAGCGAAGCGGTGTGGCCATCTGCACCCAAGCCGAGATGAACGACATCAAAGTGCCCGAGGTCTCCGAGCCTCAGCTGGTAGCTATCTGCGCCCTCATTGCAGCGCATGAGGTGAGTTGCGTTTGCTGCACCAACTCGGTCCAGCAGGGCTTCTCTAGCGAGGTAGTAGTTGGAGTCTGGGTCATCGTGGGGCACGCAGCGCTCATCGGCCCAGTAGACGTCTACCTTCCACCAGTCGATCAGCGAGCTGTCCTGCTGGGCTAGGTGCTCATAGCAACGCCTAGCTGTGGGGTCGCCTGTCAGCGCGATGGAGAAGGGGTCTTGTGCTCGGCTACGGAAAGCTTCGGCCATTTCCGCAGCGAACGCCGAAGCCACATCGTCGACTACACGAAGTTCACCGGGAATCGCCATGTCAGGTTCCGCTCGTGAGTTGTTCGGCCTTCTTGCCCAGCGAAACGAGTAGGTCATCGAAAGCCTGCTCGAACGCGGAGACTCCCTGGTTCTCGAGTTCCGTGGTGATGGCATCTAGATCGATCCCGAGAGCTGCAATGGCATCGAGGGTGGCGTGGGCCTCGTCTAGGGCACGATCTGCGTTGCGGCCAATTACGCCTTCGGTCTCGAAAGCGGCGATTGTCACCTCAGGCATGGTGTTGACGGTATTGGGTCCGATAAGAGAATCCACATAGAGCGTCTTGGGATAAGCAGGGTTCTTGGTGGATGTTGATGCCCACAACGGACGCTGCGGTTGCGCTCCGCGTGACTTGAGCGCATCCCAGCGTGGTCCTTGGTAGCGATTCAAGAACAGTTCATAGGCAAGCTTGGCGTTGGCCACTGCAGCTTTGCCCATCAGAGCCTGAGCCTCAGGAGAACCGATCTTTGCGAGCTGTTCATCCACTGCATGGTCCACACGGCTCACAAAGAAGGACGCAACACTCGAAACGTGATCCAGCGGACCGTCGATCGCCTCAAGAGCATCGAAATGAGCATCGATGATCTCGCCGTATCTCGCCACACTGAAAAGCAGTGTGACGTTTACGCTGATGCCGCTAGCGAGAACGTCTCGAATCGCAGGAATACCTTCGGCTGTTCCGGGGATCTTGATGTACAGATTGGGTTTGTTGATCTTGGCGAAAAGCTCTCTGGCGGCTTTGAGGGTGCCTTCGGTGTCACGGGCCAACGAAGGTGCAACCTCAACCGACACGTATCCATCAAGGCCGTTACTAGCCTCGTGTACTGGCGCCAAAATGTCGAGAGCGCGCGTTATGTCGGTTGTGACGAGCCCCCAGTAGGCCTCTTCCACCGATGCACCAGAGTTGATCAGTTCGCCGAACTGCTCGTCGTAGATTGCCTGACCCTCAATGGCCTTCTGGAAAATCGAGGGGTTGGACGTGACGCCTCGCACGCCACGGTCTACCCACTGCTGGAGTTCACCGTCTTGGATCCAGTCACGTCGGAGGTTGTCCAGCCATGGGCTTTGGCCTCCGAGGGTCCATAGATCGTGCAAAGAACTCACTGGATCTCCTTAGCTTCTATTCGTCGATCTCTACGATTAGTTCACGTGCGATGTTTGCCACGTTCTGAGCGTTGATCCCCAGCTCGGCCATCACCACAGAACCCGGAGCGGATGCACCAAAGCGATCTATGGCCACGGTTTCATCAGCCCAACGATCCCAGCCGAATGACACGCCGGCCTCTACAGCAACTGTTGGCACGATCCCTGGGAGAACCTCTGCCTGGTACTGCTCGTCCTGCTGGTCGAAATCCTCCCAACAAGGCATTGAGACAACACGCGCACCGATACCGCTCTGGCTCAAGATCTCAGCCGCATCCACGCACACAGACACCTCCGAACCCGTACCAACCAGGACGATGTCGGGCAGAGCGTCCTCGCTGATTCCATGCTCAGAAAGGACATACGCCCCTCTAGCGGTGCCTTCGTTGCCGGCAGTAGATGGAAGTACCGGCAGGTCCTGGCGAGAAAGGATGAGAGCAGTTGGCCCTTGGTGCTCCAGAGCCTGGGCCCAAGCAGCTGCGGTCTCGTTGGCGTCTGCTGGTCTAACCACACGTAGGCCTGGCATCGCACGAAGAGAAGCAAGGTGTTCGATGGGCTGATGGGTGGGGCCGTCCTCGCCCACGCCAACCGAGTCATGTGTCCAGCTATAGATGACCTGATGTCCAGATAGCGCGGCGAGGCGCACAGCCGGGCGCATGTAATCGGAGAAGACGAAGAAGGTTCCACCAACGGCGATCACTCCGCCGTGCGCAGCCATGCCATTCATTACGGCACCCATTGCGTGTTCACGGATACCGAAGTAGATCTGGCGGCCCTGTGGGTTGTTGCGGTCGAAC
>JAGQSI010000349.1 GCA_020439605.1 Acidimicrobiales bacterium
TCCGTGTTCTGCAACTAGACGCGAGTATTCATTGTGGCTCGCTGCTGAATCAAGGTGACCAAGCGACTTGCCTCTGTGATGAGGAGCCTGTCCAACTCCAACACCAGTCAGCGGGTGTGACCAGAAGAGCGCGACTTCCGCGCTCGCGATCCTGCCACGGCCGGAGTCACCTTCCTTCGTACGGTCCTCCACTGCACCATCAGAAAAGGACTGCGCCCAGTTCAACGCAACAAGTCCAATTACCAGCCCAACCGCAAGAACCACGAAGCCTCTAGACCTGTTTCCGCTCAAGAACATTGAGATGAGCAGCATTGCGGCAGCGGCCAAGGCCAGTGCATACACACCGCCGCGAGACAAGGTAATCATCGCTTGAGCAACAAGCAGTCCAGCAACCACCAGACCGATGATCCGGGCACGGCCTGAGGTTCCCAACATCACGGAGGCCAACACCAGCAGTGCTCCAAGACCGAGGATGGTTGACACCTGGTTTGGGCCGAACCCCCCGGCTGTCTCAAACATTGATTCGTTTCCGAACTCAATATTGCCGGCCTTGAGGGTCCCCCATGCGGTGACTCCCCACACTGTCATACATGGGGATAGCCCCCACCAGAGCAGGCCCCGCATTTCTTCACGAGAGACGGTGACCTGTTTGCAAAGTGCTGTTGCAGAGGCGAGGGCCGCCATGCCCATCAAGACGAAGGACAGACTGTCACGTGCGTCACCTATAGGGGTATTCAGCAGCGTCCACAATGCACCAGGGGCGAGACACGCCATCAGCAAAGCTGGCAGTCCAAGCGACTGCGGTTTGGGCACCAGCCTTATGAGAGCACTCAAGGCTGCTAAGACAACGATGTATTTGGAAGCCTCCCATGGGGCCCGGCTCTCGGTCATTCGCCAAAGGACATCACAGATTCCGCCATAGACCATGACGATCAGCAGCCGCGGAAGCTGCCGTGACCCAAACGCCACCGCTACCGACGTCAGAATCACCGCCGCAGCATGAGCTGTGGCGATCAAACCAACCTCAGACATCGCAACACCGAGTAGTGCCGAGCCAATGACCCAGATTTCTGGGTTTCGCTCTGGCCATGCGAGTACTGGGTCAATACTCGAAGCAGATGCGACTGATCTAACAACACTTCCGGGCGAGCGGCCGACTGTTGTCATGAAGGCCCCTCGGTGCTGCTTGAACTCGGAACAACAGTTGCCAACAGATGGGACCTCAGGAACGGCATTCTCGAAAGCATGGGATATGTGCGCCTATCCGATTCGCCAAGCCTTCGAGCCAATGGCGGCAGAACAGTGAGGCTTGATGCCTGCACAGAAGAGGTGGGGAAAAGTTGTTGTATTGCCTTACGCCCAAGAGGTTGCACAGACCGATTAGGACTCAGATAGCGCATGTCATACCAAAGTATGGCTCCCGAGGTTGCAAGAACTCGCTCGATCTCTCGTGCGAGTTCCGTGCGGATCGTTTGGTCAAGAATGGAACTAAACACTGTAAAAACAACGACGAGGTCAAACTCATCACTTCGGAATGGAAGCTTCCGTCCATCAGCTTGAGCCACTGGGCCCAGTTGAAGCGCGTTTGCTAGACGGTCCGCCAGTAGGTCTACTCCGAATATCTCCGTGTCATCATCAAGAACTTCGCGAAGCTGGCCGATCACGGTGCCCCCGCCACAGCCAATCTCAAGGACTCGTTTAGGTGCGCTTCTAGCGCTAAGAAGTGAAGAAATTGATTCTTGGCGTTCGGCGATGATGCAACGGTTCCCTGCAGCCTCATTGTCCCAGCGTTGCTGGTCTCGACCAGATGCGTGGTAGTCACCGTAGACCTGCTCGATTCGTGCACGTTCGTCGCTGGGCGAAACAACAGCGTCTATCTGGCTTATCCATTTCTGACGGGTAGAGGGCCATGCTGATTCCTCAGCCACCATATGGCCACCACCAGACAGCTTTTCCCCCAACTCTGGCTCGTCAAAAACCCGCAGAACTGCTGCAGCCATCTTCTCTGGGTTGCGAGGCTCAACCAGCAGAGCTGATTCCTCGCTCTCCAACAGGAACGGCATCCCGCCCACGTTGGTCCCAACAACTACTAGTCCCGCAGCAGCAGCTTCCAACACACTCACTGGAGTGTTGTCCACATCGTTGGTATGGAGGTAGATATCGTGGTTCTCGAACTCTCGAAGTTTGGCTTCCGCATCCAAGAACCCCGCGAACCTGACCGCCTCAT
>JAGQSI010000350.1 GCA_020439605.1 Acidimicrobiales bacterium
ACACGTTGAGAGTCGGAAGGTTCAGACGAAGTCTGGGACGACAGGTCTGTCGCTGGCACGGCATCGGTCACGGTCGGATCCTAATGATGAACTCCATGTAGACCGAGCTAGCTCACTCGCAACGAAGGGCAAGGATGGCGATATCGTCTGTGATCGGGCCTCGGGCGAACTCTTTGGCCGCCTCCAAAAGTCCATTCACCAGGTCCTCGGGATGAGCTCCGGGATCACGTCGAATCGCCGAAGCAATACGTTCCTCACCAAAGAGCGCATCTCCAGAACGAGCCTCGGAAAGACCGTCTGTATAGAGCAGAACCAGGTCTCCGGATCGAAGTTCGATCTCCTTGGAATGAAAGGCGCCGTGAGGGTCGAGCATCAAGAGCGGACCCGTAGCGGCAAGTGGCTGGACCTCACGGTTGTGGTAGAGCCACATCGGAGGGTGCCCTGCGGAGGCATAGCGCAGCGTTGCCGCCTCGGCATCGAGGACCACCACACATAGAGAGATCATCTCCTCGCCGCGATCCAGAGCGGAGAGCTGAGCGTTGAGTTCCTCCATGGCCTGAGCCGGATCGCGGTACTGACGCAGAAATACCCGCAGCAGATATTTAGCCTGAAACGCAGTAATGGATGCATCTATGCCGTGGCCTGTCACGTCTCCAACCACCGCAGCTACCCGCGAGGGACCCATATGGATCACGTCGTAGAAGTCTCCCGCCATTAGGCCGGTACCGGCCTGATAGACCCTGCCCACCTCGTAGCCAGCGATCACGGGAAGATCACCGGGCGCAAGGCGCTCCGCCCAACGTCGAGGAGCCAGGTCCTCCTGACTCAAAACCTCTTGCGCTCGACGCTCGATCCCCAGGCGTCCCTCAGCAAGCTTTGCGTCGCGTACAAAATCGCGGCCGTAGATCACCGAAACCACAACGGGGATCAACACCAGTGCCACTGAACGGATGGACCAGGTCTCATCGACAAAGGCTGCTGCGATGCTGCTCAGGGCCAGAACTGCATAGAGCAACGCCGCATGAAGGTCCTTGCGATAGGACGAGCGCGCCACAGTTGCCACATCGGAACTGTGCCCGGATTCATCCTCGGCCCGCCTGACAACGCGGCGAAGCCGTGAAGCCGAGTTGAGCCAAACCCCGGCTGTAGCGAGACAGGCGATAGCCACAAAGAGCATGAATGGACGTTCCATGTTGACCAGACACTACCGAGCTAACCGCTAGCGGTAGCGAGAAGTCACCCGAAAGACAAGCTCGACCCCAAATGCTCCCGCCGCACCTATGGCTAGTGCTTGAGGAAGCATCGTCACTGGGACATCGAACTCGAAGAAATCACGCACGAAAGGCACCACTACCGCCAACGATGCAATGGCAGCCATTGAGCCCACCAGGAGCAGTTTCCACGGCGCATACGGTCTTGCCAGAACCGCGATTATCCATAGAGCAACGACGAGTGCAGCGATGGTGGCTGCCGTTCGTCTTTGATCTATCAGATAGTCCTCATAAGTGGTGAGCGCATAGGTGGCAAAGATCGCCACACCGGTGATGGCGCCAGACGGTATTGCGAACGACAGCACCCGTCGCAGAAATCCGGGTCTGTATCGCTGCGGATTGGGACCAAGTGCCAGTACAAACGCTGGAATACCGATGGTTACCGAGCTGATCAGCGTCAGGTGCCGTGGCAGGAAGGGAAACGGTAGACCTGCGATGGAAACCAACAGCACCAAGAGAAACGAGTAGGTGTTCTTGGCCACGAACAAACTGGCCACCCGCTCGATATTGCCAATGACACGACGGCCTTCCCCGAGCACCACAGGCAAGGACTCGAACCTGCCGTCGAGAAGAACAAGCTGGGCAATGGCCCGCGTAGCCGGCGCCCCATTGCCCATCGCTACACCGATATCGGCATCCTTCAATGCCAAAGCGTCATTCACGCCATCGCCGGTCATTGCCACCACGTGGTTGTCCTGCTGCAGAGCCTTGACCATCGCGCGCTTTTGGTGAGGGCTGACCCGGCCGAACACCGTTGCGTTTCGAACGGCTGTGGCAATGTCACTTGGATCGTCGCCCATTTCTCGGGCATCTACCGGCTCTCCGGGATCAAGTCCTACCTCGCGAGCTATGGCACCAACCGTGGATGGATTGTCACCGGAGATGATCTTGATATCCACACCTTGAGAGCCAAAATATTCCAAGGTCT
>JAGQSI010000351.1 GCA_020439605.1 Acidimicrobiales bacterium
TTGCGGCGAGCACAACAGTGGAGAAGAACGGGGCGCACAACAACGCCCGGCCCATTTCTTCGAGAACCACGATCAACTCGATGTAGCCGTAGCCGGATCCGCCGAACTCCTCAGGGACGATCAGGCCCTGCAAACCCATCTGCTCGCCCATCTGGGACCACACAGCGGCATCGAAGCCAGCTTCAGTGTCCATCTGCTCACGAACAGCAGCCTCGGAGGACTTGGCCTCAAGGAATTGACGAACGGTCTTGCGAAGTTCTTCTTGTTCTTCGTTGAAAGCAAAGTTCACTTTGTCCCCTAGATGTTGAGCGGTGAGTGAGCTTCACACATTTCCTCTGGTCTCCGCATCCGGCCGCGCGTACACAGATGTACACTTGTGGGATGGCTCAGTCGGCACCTCTGGGAATCCGTGACGCCAGATCCAGGCTCGCATCTCTCGTGAAACGAGCAGGGTCCGGAGAACGCATCATCATCTCGATCGCAGGAAGGCCAGTAGCCCAACTCGGCCCCATAGAAACCCCCGATGGCACCTTGACCATCGAGGACCTGATTGCCAAAGGACTGGTAGAACCTGCGAGACGGGGCGATCGACCCGCCACCCCGGAGCTTCGGGTGGACAGTTGGAGCGGAGGGCGCCTCGACAGGGCCCTGAGAGAGGTGCGAGGAGCATGACCGTTGCCCTCGATACCTCCGCGCTGCTCGGCCGATACCTGTCGGGCCCTCACCGAGACGTAGTGCTCGACGCCATGGCCAACAACCACCTGTGGTGTGCCTCTGCATTGGCACTCGCAGAGGCGCTGGGCATGGTTGATCGGGTGTGTGACATCCCGAGCGACAGCGACGCTCTACGCCGAGCGCTTCGTGATGACTGGGAACGTTTCCATGTGGTTCCGATTGACCAACGCTGTTTGGACAGGGCCGCCGAACTGTCGAGGGAACAACCACTCAGAACGGTGGATGCTCTGCACCTCGCAGCAGCGGACCGGCTTCCGCGTCCGGTCACCTACGTAACATTCGACCCCCGCCAGATACCCGTAGCGCTGTCGTTGGGTTTTGACGTTCGTTCCACATAGTTGTTTGGCAGACTGGAACGGTGGACACGCTCATCTGGTCAGATACCGACGCCGAGATTCACATGGTGGTGGTTGGAGACTTCGCCAACAACGTCTATGTCCTGCGTTGCCGCCACACCGGCGAGGCAGTCCTGATAGATGCTGCCAACGAGCACGAGAAACTGCTTGAACTCTGCGAAGGGCTCGGAGTTCGCCAGGTCCTCGAAACCCACGGCCATTGGGATCACATCCAAGCCGTGCCACAGCTTCGAGACGCTGGATACTCGGTGCACGTCACCGAAGCCGACGCTGCCATGTTGCCCAGCTACGACGAGATCCTCAGCGATGAGGACGTGATCAACGTTGGGCGCCTACGTCTCGAAACCATCCTCACCCCCGGCCACACTGCTGGCTCCATGTGTTTCAAGATCGCCGACAAGCCGGTCCTGTTCAGCGGCGACACGCTCTTTCCCGGAGGCCCGGGTGCCACCAAGTTCGAAGGCGGGGACTTCCCCACCATCATCCGCTCGATAGAGGACCGCCTGTTCTCCCCCTTCTCCAGCGACACCCTCGTGCTGCCCGGCCACGGAGACTCCACCACGATCGGAACCGAATCACCCCACCTTCAGGAGTGGGTGGATAGGGGCTGGTGATGCAGATACACCGAGTTGTGGTCAGAGGCCAGTTCGCAGACCTCACCGAGGACCAGAAGGCAGCCCTGCTGGCCGAGATAGACGACCATTCGATCTTCAAGTCCGCGTTCACGAACTGGGGGACATTCACCTACGAACCAAATCTGGTGGCCTTCAACTTCCGCTACGAAGTCCGCGTGGACCCAGAGGACCTCAAGGATCCAGTTGAGATCGGAATCGCCAAGGCGCGTGCTTCGCTAGATGAATGGGGACTCGGGCACAAACACCTTCGAGCGAGCGCCGCAGACATGTCCGAGATGTGGGACCGCTAGCTCTCGTCTAGGTCAATGGCCACCGAGTTGATGCAGTAGCGCAGGCCCCCGCGATCGATGGGTCCGTCGGGAAACACATGACCCAGGTGGCTCTCGCATCGTGCGCAGCGCACCTCCGTGCGAACCATCCCGTGGCTGTAGTCGTCGATCTCCGTGACCGCAGATGGCGAACGGGCCTCAGT
>JAGQSI010000352.1 GCA_020439605.1 Acidimicrobiales bacterium
ACTTGTTGGACAACGCACGAAAGTACGGCGGTGGTGCCACGCGACTCGAGGTGACGAAAACGCCTGAAGGAATCCAGTTTGCCGTGGAGGACAACGGCACCGGAGTTCCAGAAGAGGAACGCGAAGTGATCTTCGACAGGTTCTCCAGAGGAGCAGGTTCAAGCCGTAGAAGTGGATCTGAAGGGGTCGGCCTCGGGCTTTCACTGGTGGCTGAACATGTGGCGCTGCACAAAGGCCAGGTCTGGGTTGAGGATCGCCCAGATGGTGAAACCGGCGGTCGTTTCGTCGTAGAGCTTCCTGTCGCCTGGGATGAACCCGCTGAAGATCAAAGTGATGGAGATGTGCCATGAGCCAACGCGTTTCACGCTCAACTCGCACTCTCCTATCTGTTTCGGCAGCAACTGTTTTGTTATGGCTAGTAGCCGTACTCGCTGGCTGCGGCGTCCCATTGGATGACTCTCCTCGGGCCATAACCAATCGGCCGACCGACCAAAGCACCGACACCCCCACCACCATCAGCACTGCTGGCTCTGATTCGGTGGGCGCCTATTTCTTACGTGGCGATCGCCTCGAGTTGGTCGAGTTTGCCGTGGCTGAACAGCCAACGCTGAGCGCAGCATTGAACTCTTTGTTGAATCCTCCTGCCACAAGTTTGAGCGAGGGACTTCTTTCTGCGATACCGCCCGGTACGCGCCTCAACCGACTGGACGTGACAAACGAGACGGCAACGATCGATCTAACCAGCGAGATCAACGATGTAAGCGGAGAGTCCCAAAAGGAAGCCTTCGCCCAGATCGTGTTCACCGCCCTCGAGTTCGAGGACGTCACCTCGGTGCGCTTTCTCGTTGACGGTCAGTTGATCGACGCCCCTACCGACGACGGCAACCGCCCAGAGGTTTCGGCACAAAACTTTGGTGAACCACTCAACCCGAACTGAGCCACCCACAGCTCATCGCTCAGCACCCCGTGTCAAGACGTTTGGCAGTAGGTTTCGCACATGCGTCGAGTTGTTTGTCATCAGTGGGGTCCGCCTGAAGATCTAGTCATCGAAGAATTCGCGGACCTCGAAGCGGGGCCTGGACAAGCTGTGGTTTCTGTGAGCGCTGCTGGGGTGAACTTTGTAGATGCATTGTTTGTGGCCGGCACCTACCAGATAAAGGTTCCGCCTCCATTCACCCCCGGAAGCGAGATGGCCGGCACGGTGATAGCGACCGGTGAGGGAGTAAGCAATGTCGAAGTTGGAGATCGTGTTATCTCCTCGCTCGGGCTTGGAGCCTTTGCCAGCCATGTCGTGGTTTCGGCCAATTCCCTTGTGCCGATTCCAGATTCGCTGACCGATACGGCCGCGGGAGCCTTGACCCAGAGCTATTGCACGGCCTGGTTCACCCTCACCCGACGTGTACCAATTCAGGAGGGTGAGACGGTCCTGGTGCTGGGCGCTGGAGGCGGTGTTGGACTCGCCGCGATCGATGTGGCCACTTCTCTCGGGGCTCGGGTGATCGCGGCTGCATCAACCCCCGAGAAGCTGGCCGATGCTGTCGCCATGGGGGCATTCGCAACCATCTCCTACGAGAGCGAAGACCTCAAGACTCGCGCCCGCGAACTTGGTGAGGGCCAACTAGATGTCGTGATAGACCCCGTGGGTTCACTACATACCGAAGCGGCGCTACGGGCCTTGGGCACCAACGGGAGGCTCGCAGTCATTGGTTTCGCAGCAGGCGATATTCCCTCCATTCGCACCAACCTCGTTCTCTTGAACAACCGCAGTCTCGTAGGCGTGGACTGGGGAGCATGGGCCATGCGCAACCCGGACGCTCAGAGCAAGCTGCTCGGCGAGGTACTTGAGAGAATCGATAATGGCGAACTGAACCCGCCTCCCCCAACCGAGTATCGCCTCGATGAGGCCGGACAGGTCCTGCGAGACCTCCTGGATCGTCGCCTTTGAGGCAAGTGCGTCCTCGTCCCCTAGCAGTCGCTCTATCAGCGCAAAGGTGGGCGAAACAGTTCCGGTACCCGCAACATGTCTGGGGGCACAGCCTTTTGATGGCCAACAGCATCAGCGACTGGCACTCGCACTATCTCGCCACTTTGTAGCGCAACCATCGAGCCGAGGGCTCCGGCGTGAACAGCGTCTACGGCTGCGACTCCAAAACGAGTTGCCAACACCCGGTCAAAGGCTACCGGGGTGCCCCCTC
>JAGQSI010000353.1 GCA_020439605.1 Acidimicrobiales bacterium
GCAACCAGGCGCTCGCCCAGGTCATCGTCGGGCAACCCAATTCCGGCCACGTCGGCCACATCTGGGTGCTCTATCAAAACCTTTTCCATCTCGGCCGGGTAGACGTTCACACCGCCGCTCACCACCATGTCCGAGAATCGGTCGGTGATGTAGACGAAACCTTCGTCGTCGATTCTGCCGATCTCTCCGAGGGTGAAAACCCCTGGAGACAAATGTGCCGCAGCGGTGCGTTCGGGGTCACCTTCGTAGATGATCCCGCGCCCGGTGCTGTCGCGGAAATACAGCCGCCCCTCGGTGCCTACGGGAACCTCGGTCTCGTCGTCGTCCACCACCAGAGCGCTGTAGGGGGCGACCGATTTCCCAACAGAACCGGGATGAGTAAGCCAATCCGCGCTCGAGATCGAACACGTGACGCCAACCTCAGTTGCGCCATAGGCCTCAAGCACTACGGGTCCCCACCATTTGATGATCTCTCGCTTTACGTCCACCGGACACGCTGCGCCGGTTAGGAAGACGAGTTTCAACGATGCCACGTCAAAGCTGTCACGAGTGGACTGTGGCAGCGCCAGTATTCGCTGAAGATGGGTTGGCACAAGGGTTGTAGAGGCAATCGACCATTGCTGGATTGCGTTGAGGGTGGCCGTTGGGTCGAAACGCTCGAGGATCGCGACGGGGGTATCTGCGGCGAGTGCTCGTACCGCGTTGAGCGGGCCGGTGTGATGAAGCGGGGCAACGACGAGATGGCGACCGAGTCCGCTGAAGCGATTTGCCCGTGCCGCGTTCACGAACTCCGCCCAGCTTTCTCTGACAGGAAAGACATTGGGAGGTAGTTCGGTGGCTTTGGGCGTTCCGGTGGTTCCAGACGTGAACAACAGATTCGGGGGGATAGCGACGGTGTCGCTCGGAGGACCACTGGGAGCCGATGCGATCCATTCCGGCCAGGTTGGCTCGGACCAGGACCGCACCTCACACCCCTCAACCAGCGAGGCAGCAGCGATTGCTCGTTCAAGGGTCTGAACGCCCGCTAGGACAAGGGAGACTTCGCCAGTCTTGAGTTGATATGCAACCTCAGGAGCTCGGAGATGGGAGTTGATCGCCACACAACTTGCTCCCGAACGCAGAGCCCCGAGGTGACAGATCACCGCTTCGGCACAGTTCTCGGAGAAAACAGCAACTCGCCGGTGACCAGAGGGGTCAGCTGTGGCTTCACGGATGAGATGCGCCAGACGGTTGGCGAGATCCCATGTCTCGCTGTGTGACCACTCGTTGTGACTATCGATAACCAGTGCCTCGGCCATGGGTAGGACCGTAGCGGGCCGTGGTGGCGACCATTGGATGGTCTGATCGCCTAGCTTTCCTCCATGACTCAACGCCTCACACCTCAGCAGGCAGCCTCATTGGTGCACACCACAGATGTTCTGGGCATCCCGCTGGGTCCTGGTCATCCTGGCGGATTTCTTCACGCTCTGGGCGAGCGAGATGACTGGGTTGACCTAACCGTGACGGGGGCGTTGCTCGCGGACTTCTACACGTTGTTCGGACACCCGGGCGTTCGTTTCCTGTCCGGTTTCTATGGCCCCATCGAACGATTGATGCGTGACCAGGGCGGAAACATCGAGTTTGTTCCCGCGGATTTTCGTCGTTTCGCTCCATTGCTGGAAAAGGTCAATCCCCGGGTGATGGCAACCTCGGCGGCGCCGCCCGATGCCGACGGGTGGTGCAGTCTCTCGCTTCATGCCGGCGCAACAGTTGATGAGATTGTGCGTGCCGGCGCAGACCCTGAGCGTGTTCTTGTGGTGGAGGTATCGCCGCGCTTTCCCAGAACCTTGGGGCACGGTGAGCACGCTCATCGCGTACACATGGATCAAATCGATGTACTCATCGAGACCGATCGTGAACCGCTAGTTATAGGCGAACCGCAACCGAGCGAGGCTGACCGAGCCATTGCATTGAAGGTTGCCGATTTTGTAACGGACGGTTGCACTCTGCAGACCGGCATCGGCGGCATCCCTTCTACCGTCGCATCGATTCTTGCCGAAGGCGACAAGGGTGGTTTTGGAATTCACTCCGAGATGTTCACCACCGGGCTCATGAAGCTGCACAAGGCAGGAAAGGTGACCAACGAAAAAGGGATCTGGAACGGCGTGTCCATCACGACCTTCGCTGCTGGAACCCGCGAACTATATGACTGGCT
>JAGQSI010000354.1 GCA_020439605.1 Acidimicrobiales bacterium
CTGGTATCGGCCTCTGTTGGGGACTCGCCACTCATTGTCCGCCAGGTGGGCATGTCAACAGACGCAGCAGGAACCAAGGCCAAGCTAAGCGCTGAGCAGGTCAATGTTCATCTGTTTGATGCCGAGACCACGGAGAGAATCGGGTGAGCGATTCCACCGCAGTGGCGAGCTCAGCGCCTGCGGCCTCGAACGGTTGGATGAGTCGTCGGGGCTACACCTGGCGAGAGACCGGGCTCGCATTCGGGTTCCTAGCTCCCTCACTGATCGTGTTCGTTGCGTTCTTCTATGCGCCGTTCTTCAAGCTCCTCAACTGGGGAAGGTTCAAAGCAGTCAAGGGCGGACAGTCCTACACGGACGCAGGCCTGCAGCAGTACCGAGATGTACTGACGGGCAAGGACTTCACCGACGGCTTATGGCACAGCGTGCAGTTTGTGCTTTGGACAGTGCCATTCGGTTTGCTGTTCGGGACGTTGCTAGCAGTTGCGGCCCATCGTCGACTACGTGGAATCAAGGTCTTCCAGGCGATCTTCTCCTCCACGCTCGCTAGTTCGGTCGCTGTGTCATCAGTGATATTCTTCTTCCTGCTCAACCCGGTAGTCGGTGCAATCAAAGGCTGGGATCCCATAGCAAGTCCCCGCTGGTCCATCTTCGCTGCCGCCCTGCCATCGATCTGGCAGAACCTCGGCTTGGCCTTCGTCATCGTCCTAGCTGGGCTGCAAGCGATCCCAGATGAGGTGATCGAGGCCTCCATGCTCGATGGATACAGCCCATTTCGAAGGCTGATCAAGATCACCCTGCCGCTCATCTCGCCGGTATTGCTGTTTCTCTTCGTGATCTTGGTGATCTTCGGGTTCCAGGCCTTCGCTCAGATCGAGATCATTACTCGTGGCGGGCCAGCAGGATCTTCAGAGACACTGGTGTTCAAGATCTTCCAAGAAACCCAGAACTATGGCAAAGGTGCGGTCATGTCGGTAGGACTGTTCCTGATCACCCTGGTCGTGACCTTCCTGCAGTTCGCGATTCTGGAGAGGAGGGTCCACTATGGCGATTCTTGATGTTCCCAAAGTGACCCCCTCAACGGTTGGGCGCTCCAACTCACGCCAGACCTGGAGCAAAGTTGGCCAGTATGCGTTACTCGTTGCGCTGTCACTGCTGGTGTTGGGCCCGATCTTTCTCACGATCAAGCAGGCATTGTCTCCACCTTTCGCTTGGGCCAATGCTGGGCGTCCCATCGCCCCGGTGGATATTGCATGGAAGGACCGAACCTGGTGGAGCGGGGGAGTCCTGTCGCTCGCGGTGAGAACCGGGTTTGTTGCATTCGTTCTGGCTTGGTTGCAGAAGGTGGCTGGTGACTTCAAATGGTCCGAAACCGAGAAGTTCCTTACCCCGCCGAGAATATTGGCGATCATAGGGGGCACGCTTGCGGTTGGTTTCACCATGTCTCCGCTCTACCAATCCTTCTTCAACGCAGACGGCAACACCCTCAAGCTGTTCATCCTCAGCGTCGTGGTTGTGGCAGCAGTGCAGGCATGGGGATTTCTAAGCTCCGGCCAGAGCATCCCCGGAGCCGCCATCAGCGCGTTGAGTAGCGCTTTCTTACTAGTTGGAGGGTTGGCCCTGTTCGCTGGCCCGGAGGTCTGGACCAGCACGTGGAGCCGTTACAACCTTTCGCCTGCAATGGGTCGAAGCTTCGTAATGTCAATCATCATCACGGTGGCACAGGTGACCACTGCCATCATGGCCGCCTACGCCTTTGTGTTTCTTCGGTTCCCATTCAAACGAGTGATGTTTGCCCTATTCATGGCCACCATGTTGCTACCGCTAGAGGTCACCCTCGTTGGAAACATCGCCACCATCAGGCAACTGAACTGGATAAATACCTACCAGGGACTCGTCGCACCATTTTGCGCATCAGCATTGGGAACCTTCCTGATACGCCAAGGATTCAAGGGACTCCCATCAGAAATCAGAGACGCCACGCGCCTCGATGGCTACGGGCACTTCGCATTCATGACCAAGTTCGCCGTGCCCTTGACCAGACCCGTTATCGCCTCGTTCACCGTGATCGCAGCTCTACAAGCCTGGAACCAGTACCTCTGGCCGCGATCAGTGATCGAGTCCAACTCCTTCAATACCCTGCAGATCCAGCTCAGGTTGGTATCTGCAACCGAAGTGGCC
>JAGQSI010000355.1 GCA_020439605.1 Acidimicrobiales bacterium
CATAGATGAGTCCAGTCACTGATTCTCCGTTGCCGACCACTTCGGTGGTCATGGCGTTGAGGATCACCTCGGTGTTGGGGAGGCTGCGGAACTTGGCCTGCAGAACCTCGTCGGCACGCAGCTTCGTGTCGAACTCGATGAGCGTCACGTGCTTGACGACACCTGCGAGATCGATAGCTGCTTCGAGCCCGGAGTTGCCGCCACCAATGACGGCGACAGCCTTGCCCTTGAACAACGGGCCGTCGCAGTGGGGGCAGTAGGTGACGCCCTTGTTGCGGTACTCCTGCTCTCCAGGAACATTCATTGAACGCCAGCGTGCACCGGTGGACAGCACAACCGTGCGGGACTTCAGTGAGGCACCGTTTGCGAGCTCCACTTCGATCAGCCCACCTGGCTGGGATGCTGGGATCACCTTGGATGCGAGGATGCGATCCATGATGTCCACGTCGTACTCACGGACGTGTTGTTCGAGTGCGGTGGCGAGCTTGGGGCCTTCGGTGTGAGGCACAGAGATGAGATTTTCGATGGACATGGTGTCGAGGACCTGTCCACCGAATCGTTCGGTCACCACGCCAGTGGCGAGACCTTTACGAGCGGCGTAGATGGCAGCGCTGGCTCCAGCGGGTCCGCCACCAACGATGAGGACATCGAAGTCATCTTTCGCTTCGAGCTCGGCGATGATGCGCTCGTCGGCTCCGTCGTCGAGGCGATCGACGATCTGGCCCAGAGTCATCCGGCCGGATTCAAACATTTCGCCGTCCACGAACACGGTTGGCACCGCCATTACCTTGCGTTCGTCAACTTCGGCCTGGAACTTGGCGCCGTCGATGCTCACCACCTTGAACGATGGATTGAGCACGCTCAGTGTGTTGAAGCCTTGTACCACGTCTGGGCAGTTCTGGCAGGTGAGCGAGAAGTAGATCTCTACGAGATGTTCGCCCGGTAGCGATGCGATGCGGGTGGCTAGGTCATCTTCGATTGCGGGCGGGTGGCCACCGACCTGGAGCAGAGCGAGAACCAACGACGTGAACTCGTGGCCGAGAGGGATGCCGGCGAATCGAACCGAAACATCGGTGCCTACCCGCTGGATGGCGAACGATGGGCGGCGGGCGTCGTCGTCTCGGCGAGTCACTGTGATGAGCGGTGACAGCGCAGCGATCTCGTCGAGCAGTTCTGCGAGCTCTGCCGAGGCGGGGGAATCGTCAAGCGAAGAGGACAGCTCGATGGGCAGCGTGACCTTTTCTAGATAGGTGCGAAGTTGTGCGGTCAGGTTTGCGTCGAGCATCGGAACCTCTTGTTGAGCGACTTGGAGGGGAACGGGGGGAGGGGAGGGTGGCCCCGGCTGGTGGTGGGATCAGCCGGGGCCGAAGCGTCAGATCTTGCCTACGAGATCGAGTGAGGGGGCGAGGGTTGCGGCGCCCTCTTCCCACTTGGCGGGGCATACCTCGCCTGGATGCTCACGGACATAGATGGCGGCGCGGACCTTGCGGACGAGTTCCGCAGCGTTGCGGCCGATGCCTTCTGCGGTGACCTCTACAGCTTGGATGATGCCGTCGGGGTCAACAATGAAGGTGGCGCGGTCGGCGAGGCCTTGGCCTTCGCGCATGACACCGAAGTTGTTGGTAATGGTGCCGTTGGCGTCACCGAGCATGTTGTAGGTGATCTTGGAGATGGTGTCCGAAGCGTCGTGCCATGCCTTGTGCACGAAGTGGGTGTCGGTTGACACGCTGTAGACCTCTACGCCGAGGCCCTTGAGTTCTTCGTAGTGGTCGGCGAGGTCACCGAGTTCGGTGGGACATACGAAAGTGAAATCTGCTGGGTAGAAGAAGAAGATCGCCCACTTGCCTTTGACGTCAGCGTCGCTGACCTCGACGAACTCACCGTTGCGGAAGGCGGTGGTGTTGAAGGGAAGGATCTCGGTGTTGACCTGAGCCATTGTTATTTCCTCAATGCTTGGAGGTGGATCTGTACGCTGACCAGCATAGATAGTTTCTGTCGATAGTCAACCGAATCTCGATCGTTTGTCTCAATGGCTGTGATCGGGGCAGCCTATGGACGACTTCGCGAGCTATCTCGCGGAAAACGAGCCCGAAAGCTATCTGCTGTCTCAGGCTCTATTACTACGTGCGGACTCGAGGTTCTTCGGTGTCGATCGTTGCGCCGAAGCGGTCATGTT
>JAGQSI010000356.1 GCA_020439605.1 Acidimicrobiales bacterium
TGAAGCAAAGGGCCTTACCTCAAAGACTCGGAAGTTCGTTGTGGCATGGGATGACACCGACTCGGTTGACAGTTTCTGCGGCCTTGGCAACTCCATTCCAGACACAACGCCAGGCTCAAGCAATCTCAATGAAGCACAGACATTCGGTGCGATGTTCGCTGCTGTCGAACCCCAATGCTGGACCGCAGACGTGGCAGCACACGAGATGATGCACACACTGGGAGCGGTTCAAACGACTGCCCCCAACGCCACCCCGAACGGCCACTGCACAGACGAGAGCGACCTGATGTGTTACGTGGATGGCGCTGGTGTCGTGATGCGACAGATTTGCCCTCCTTCTCAAGAGTCATTGCTTGATTGCAACAATGACGACTACTTCCACGTGAATCCGCCCGCCGGTAACTACCTCAAAAACAACTGGAATACGGCAACTTCGGGCTTCTTGGACGCCACAGGCTCAGTCGGGCCACCCATAGTTCCCACAGATCTAGAGCTAGAGGCCGGTGGCGGCTCGGTCACAGCAAGCTGGGATCCTCCGGCCTACAACGGTGGGTCTGCGTTGCTTGCCTATTCAGTTGCAACTTCAACCGGAAGAACCATGCTTGTTCCAGCGTCGAGCACCTCGGCTGTGATCGAAGGGCTGGCCGACGGGGTTGAGGTCTCCCTGACCGTTACCGCTATCAACAAAATGGGGTCGGGCTCTGGTATCACCGCTGGTCCAGTGGTCCCGTCGCCATTGGTGAGCACCATCGTCACCACTGCTGATAGCGACTCGATAATCGATATTGCTAGAGGGCCAGACGGCTCAATCTATGCGTCAATGTTGGATCGGATCGTGAATATCACTTCGACAGGGGTGATCACCGATGTAGTTGCCGGCTTAGGTGGGGGAGAAAACACCCTCGCCCTGAACACGGCGGCATACCCAGGTGCGATAGCGATTGCACCCAATGGTGATCTCTTCTACTTCGATACGTGGAGCAGCACTATTCGCCGTCTATCGGGTGGACGTGTCAACACGGTTGCTGGCAACGGATCTACATCTACAAGCGGAGATGGTGGTTCAGCTCTAAACGCCGGCGTGTGGGCAGACGCGATCGCCGTGGCCTCCAACAGCACCACGGTCTTCTTTGTTGACGCTAACGACGCGGTTGTGCGCAGATTCACGGTCGGGTCCACGATCAACAAGGTGGCGGGAACATTGGGCGTCAGTGGCTTCAGTGGCGATGGCGCAGCGGCAACCTCGGCCAGGTTCGACACGCCGATGGATCTCACGATCGACGCTTCCGGGAATGTCTATGTTGCCGACACACACAACTCCAGGATCCGACGCTTCATGCCGGGCGGCAACATTTCGACGGTGGCTGGTGATGGGTCAAGCGCCGTCTGGTCGGGCGATACATGGACAGCCACCGCCACTGGTATTGGCTATCCCGCAGCAATCGACTGGTCCGCAGACAAAGGCCTGCTAATTGAGACGACCGGACAGATCCGCCGTCTTGAAGGCTCGAAGCTGTTTGTGGTTGCTGGTGACATCTTCACGGCTACCTCAGACGCCGATGGATTACCAGCGATGAACATCGACTTCGCGTGGAATGACCATGTCACCCAGGTGCTCTGGCACAACAAGACCCTCTTTCTGGTTTCCAAGAGTTGGACGTCGGACACAACCCGCCTGAGAAAGGCGGGTCCGTGGAATTCCGCCACGCCACCTACAACACCAAGCGCTCCGATCGTGGCGCCAATCGCGACTGCAGGAAAGCTCTCGGCGAAACTCACCTGGGTTCCCGCTGCCAACGGTGCAAGCACTGTCACCCAATATCAGATCAAGACTTCCCCAGGCGGTTCATGGACAACGGTCAACGGTGACGGCACCTCAACTGTGCTTACGGGGCTAACCGCCGGCACGTCCTACACCTTCACCGTCAGGGCAGTAAACGCTGTTGGAACCGGAGCGGAATCCGCGCCCTCCAACGCAGTTGTGCCCACTGCTGCTCCTGCTTTCGACCCCTTCTCATCGTGGGCAGCGCTGGTTGATCGACAGTTCGTCGATGTGATCAACCGACCCCCGACTTCATCGGAGCGTTCGACATGGGTCAACCAGTTGACGCAATCGCAAAAGACTGCCGGAGACCTCGTGGCATCTCTTCGGACATCCTCGGACAACACGGTCGCA
>JAGQSI010000357.1 GCA_020439605.1 Acidimicrobiales bacterium
TCAGCCATTGAGATTATGAAGTCGGTTGTCAAAGATTGACAAAGATTGGGAAAGCGCCTGGCAACGAAGAGCCTGCCCCGAGTGGCTCGATTGATCGGAAGTACGGCCGTTGCCCAACTCGGTGCCTGCTGCAGAACCTACTGAGCGAAGGCATTGTTACCTAGATGTGGCGGTTTTCATAGGGGTCATGGTACGTTTCCCGAACACTTATTGAGGAGGGTGAGCTGTGGCTCAAGTTTCTAGCGACATTGAACAACGAATTCGTGAACTCAAGCCATCACATCGTGCAGGCAAGTCAAAATCTGTGCGTCGTGGTGTTGGTTCAGCAGTAGCGATAGCGGCGCTTACCCTCGGAGGTGTGCTTGCCCTGGTCTCGTCGCCAGCGCAAGCAGTCACAACAACGCTGAGAGTCTGCAGCCATAACGGCACGGATTACTACAACATCTTGGGTGACAACGCTGCGAACCTGCGGGCGAAGCTCAACTCAGCAGACAATTTCGGTCCCACTGGTACCTATGGTGACTACAGCTTCAATTTCTTTGACCTTGGCGATGATCTCACCCAACAAAAGCTTGAGGACGGCGGCTGCAACGTCTACTTCTCCGGTTATGAGTCAGATGGGTCCTACACCCAGGCCGAGCTCGATGCATTGGCTGACTGGGTTGCAGCTAGCCCGACTCATCAGGTTGTTGCTGGATGTGACGGCTCATCCAATGACCCTGTCTGTGACCGTCTTGGATTCACTGTTACCACCGACAGTGATTCGTACGGCTTTGTGGCAGACCTTGAGGTGAACCCGATCAACTGTGATCGCACCATCACCTTCGAGGACCGGATCAACATGGCTGGCGGTGTAGGCGGATACTTCTCAGGTAGCGCGGTAACCGCAGACAACACGGTGGCCATCCACGAAACCGGGGGAGTTGCGGACCCTTCGAAGCCGATCATCATCTACACCGGTAGCTACTTCCTCACCTCGGACATCAATATGATCCAAGACGGTGGTACTGAGGTGACCATCAGCCCCGGACCAGGCGTCTCCACCATCAACGACCGTGTGATCATGAACGCTTTCTCTGGTCTCGCAGACGTTGCATCGGGTCTTGCCCTGTGTTCGTCGGCGGCACCCACCACCACAACTCTTGCAACCACCACAACGCTTGCAACCACCACGACTCTTGAAACCACGACCACCGCGGTGGAGACCACCACCACGGTGGCAGACACCTCAACCACCGTGGCTACCTCAACCACAACTGAGGCTGAGACAACAACCACCGAAGGCCAAAACACCTCGACCACCCAGGCAGGAAATCTTGGCGCCAACGATGACAACAACCCAGATAACGACGAGGTAGATGAAGGCACTCTCGTGAGAACTGGGTCAGAACCACGAGCAGGAATTGCCGTTGGATTTGCACTGTTGGTTCTCGGAGCAGGACTAGTTGTTGTTCGGCGCCGCGCTCTCGCCTGAACCCATATTCCAAGCCACAGCTAGACCTATGAGTCTGGTGTAATACGAGAAGGGCCCCGGCACTTAGGCCGGGGCCCTTCTTCATTCGCACGTAGCCCTGATCCAACTTTTCGCTTGTCAGGCGTGCCCATCGTGGAATCGCTGCTAATAGGAGCTGCTTCGTCGGGCGAGTAATTGCAAGGGATTGAAACGAAACAGGTGGTCTGCGAACCTCGGAGCGGAACCACAACGGGTGTGTGAGCTAGGCCGTATCCCGTCTCACACACCCGTTGGTATTGCTGGGGGATTTGGCCGAATGGTCCGGCCTGTCGCTCTAGCTGGTCCGACGACGTGGACCAGCTAGAGCTGACACTTGACCTCAGTTGGCGCGATCGCCAAATGAGGGTTCGTGGATCATTTCCCGCACAACTTCGGCAATGGTGTCGCCATCGTCGAGCCGGTCTACGAGTTCATCGCGCTCTGTGAGGCTTGGGGCTCGACCGAGGAAATGGATGTAGATGGCAGCGGCGTTCACCCGGTTGGCTTCTTTGGTCTTGTATTCCGATGACTCGGAAAAGTTGATCATCACTTGGCCGCGACCGACGGCGCCACTGTCGAGTTTCTGGGTCCAGTAGTTGAGCCCAGCGGTGTCGGCAGAACGGTTGAACACGTTCTGGTAGATCTGCTGCACGAAGGAACGGTTG
>JAGQSI010000358.1 GCA_020439605.1 Acidimicrobiales bacterium
CCACGGGATCACCCGCCAGGACCTGGAACAATCGCCAGAATTTCATGAGGTGATGGGTGAGGTGCTTGAACGCCTCGACGGTGCCGTGATCGTTGCCCACAACGCCTCTTTTGAAGAAAGGTTCCTCGAGGCCGAGTTCCGAAGACAGGCCATCTCGGTATCGAGCATCAACGCGGCGTGCACCTTGAGAGCAGCTCGTCAGACACTGAAATTGGCGAATTACAAGCTGGCCACGCTCTGTTCAACGCTTGGTGTAGATCTCACCAACTCACATACGGCCCTTGGTGACGCTCGAGCTACGGCGGAAGTCGCTCGCAAGCTCATAACTCTCGGTTACGACAACCGGTGGGAGGATCTGCCGCCAGGCTTCGACCTGCCTGCGGTGACCGCTCGTCCCTATACCCGTGTCGCCGGGCTACGAAAGGGCACGGATGGCTGGATGTCGTCTATCACCGCGAGTCTTCCCCGCCATGACGCGGCGGTGCCCAGCGAAATCGCCGATACCTACGTAGATCTCGTAATGGAGCTCCTCGACAACGGCTCCATCACCGCCCCTAAGGCAAAGGAGATCGCAGCATTCGTGGGTATCAGCGGTTTAGGGGCGCTGCAGGTGGAGTCTCTCAACGAGCGAGTCCTGGCCGAGATGAGCCAGCCTCTTTCCCCCGAAGGCAGAGGCGCAGAGCTCGACATCAAATTTCTCGAGAGATGTTCAATCGCCCTCGGCAGTCCGCGAGAACAGCCAGAGATGTCCTCGGACCCGGTGGTTGCACCAGGAAGCCGAATCTGGCTTCACCCGGAGTTGGCAGAATCGCTGAGGGAAGGTGTTGGCGATGCGGGGTTTGTGGTGGCTAAGAACCTAACTAGGACGGTGGTTTGTGCCGTGATCCCGGATAATTACAGGCCATCGGTTCAGACCAAACGGGCAAAAGAGCTCGGCATACCGCTGATCACCACCTCGGAACTAGCGAGAATAATGGGATCTAAGACCGAGTAGCGGGCCTTCGCTGCGGGTTCTATCTAGATGCACGAAAGGCGAGCCGGCGTGCCAGTACCTGCTTTGGTACCCATATGACGCTAGAGTTCGTGACATGTGGCGCAAGGCTATGGTCTATCTCGGGCTAGGAGATGATGCTGGTTTGGACGACTACGGCACTGAAGAGCCAGTCGAGCCAGAACGAGCACCTATACGTGAACGTCAACCTCAACGTCAGAGTTCCTCGTCGTACCCTGAAGAGCCTTCTGCTATCGCATCGGTGAGGCCAATCGGCACGCGTCCAGGAGCCGAGCGCGCCCAGGAATCCGAGTTGGGTCAGACCATCGCGCCAACTGGTGCAGTTCAGCCTCAGCCTCGACCAAAGGTGGTTAGACCGGTGGCTGTGATGCCCAATGCCAAGCCGTTTGTCGTCATACCAACCTCCTATAACCATGCCCAGGACGTAGCCGATCGCTACAAGAGCAACCAGCCTGTGATCATGAATCTTCAGGAGGCAGATCAGGAGTTGAGCCGACGTCTGATCGACTTCTCAAGCGGGCTTTGCTACGGATTGGGCGGAAAGATGGAACGTGTTGCACAGCAGGTGTTCCTTCTTACACCAACCAACGTCGAGGTCTCTGCCGAGGAGCGTCGGCGCCTAGAAGAGCGCGACTACCAGAGCTAGAGCGCTCAAGGGGTAGTTCAGCTTCGGGGGTAGTCCATCGACGCATCTGCCTACGGTTAGGGTAGGGGCATGGAATTGACCTTGAAGCGCATGCTTGAAGACGCAGAGTTCAAGAAATACCGCGGAAAGGGCTATGACCCGGCGGAGGTGGACGAATTCTTGGCCAAGGCCGCCGCTATGGCGGGCAAGGTTGAGGTTCAGCTGACTCAGGCGCTGGAGAAAGCTCAAAATGCCGACGGCACAGACGTCGAGGCTGAAGTGCAACGTCGACTTCAGGAGCAACTGGCTCAGAATGCAGCTAACGCCCCGAGCGAGGAAGAGGTGGCCGAAGAGGCCCGCCGTACCTTGACCATGGCTCAAAGAACAGCAGACGCAGCCATCAAAGAAGCGCGCGAAGATGCTGCGGCGATAGTTGCCCAAGCAGAGGAGAAGGCGGCGCTTCTCAACGAAGAAGCCTCCACTGCATCACAACGCGCAAAGGAGTCAGCTCAAGCCGAC
>JAGQSI010000035.1 GCA_020439605.1 Acidimicrobiales bacterium
GATGGTGTCTGCATAGGGACCGTTGGTGATGAAGGTCTTGGACCCGTTCAACACGTACTCGTCGCCATCCCTGCGAGCGGTGCTCTTCATTGACCCAAAAGCATCCGATCCGGAGTTTGGTTCGGTAATGGCCCAGGCACCGATCTTTTTGAGTGTCAACAGGTCTTTGGACCAGCGTTCCTTCTGGGCGATGGTGCCTTTGGAGTTGATGGCTGCAGAGGTCAACCCCATGGAAACACCGAGGGCGGTGACCATGCCGGGACATACCTTGCACAACTCGATGATCGGAATGAGTTGCAGCGAAGCTGCTCCGCCGTCGCCGTCCTTCTTGGGTTTTTCGGGTGGGGTCTCCCCGTTGGCCACCGCTGCTTGAACGGCCTTTTCGAACTCGATTGTTCGATCGAACTTGTCTCCCGCCGCAGCGTCCATCCCGAAGTCTCGAAACAGCTTGCGCAGCACCTCATATGGAGGTGTGTCTCCATGCTCGAATTCGTCCACACGGGGACGAATCTCCTTGTCGATGAACTGACGGACAGCTACACGCACCATCTCTTGTTCTTCGGTCCACTGAAACACGCCACACCTCCGGGCTTGATTGGCAGACCTGTGACGTTACCCCAAAAACTTGACCGCTTGGTCAAGAGGCGTTTTCTGTGCCGATCCATTCCAAGGCTGCCACCAACAAGCACTCCACTCCATGGCCAATGGTCGGGTGCTGAACTGGTGCGAACTGTGGAGAATGGTTGAAGGGCACCTCCTCAGCTAGCCGGTTGGCGTTGAACGCAGCGATCCATGCGTCGGGATCGTGGCCTCCGGTGAACCAGAAGACCGAGGGGCATCCTGCGGCTTTGGCGAAGAAGGAGAAATCCTCAGAGCCCATTGCTTGGGGACCTTCCATGGCTCGTTCGTGGCCGAACGCAGCTACAAACGCTTTGGCCACCACAGCGGTGGCACCTGGGTCATTGACAAGTGGTGGAAATGAATGAAGTGGCTCAACGATCGGATCGGGTGCACCAAAGCTGTGGGCCTCGCCATGACAGATCCGCTCTACTGCCTCTAGGACTCGCGCCCGTGCCGCTTCGTCGAAGGTGCGGATGCTGATTCCAAGTTCCGCCTTCTCCGAGATGATGTTCTCCTTGGTGCCAACCCTGACATGGCCCACAGTCACCACGACTGGTTCATGTGCCGGAGTTTCACGAGACGTGATGGTCTGGAGCTTCATGATGGTTGAGGCAGCCATTACCGCGGGGTCAATGGTTCGCTCAGGAGTAGAACCGTGCCCGCCACGTCCATTGAGAGTCACCCGCAACCCGTCAGCGCCCGCCATGGCCGGGCCTTGGCGGGTTAGTACCCAACCAGCAGGTGCAGGCGCAAGGTGTTGACCCAAACAGACATCGGGGGTTCCAAACCTCTCCAAGAAGTTGTCCTCGATCATTGCCTGAGCGCCGGCGCCGAGTTCCTCGGCTGGCTGGATCACGATGAGCACAGTTCCGCCCCATAGCTCACGGTGCTCGCTAAGCACCTGGGCCGCACCCATCATCCATGTCACATGCATGTCATGGCCACAGGCATGGGCGACCCCAACATCGTTGCCCTCCTGGTCTCTGGCACGAACCTTCGAGGCATAGGCCAGACCGGTATCTTCCACCACGGGAAGAGCATCCATGTCCGCTCTCAGCAACACCCGAGGGCCCTCACCGTTGGACAAGACACCAACCACACCAGTGCCTCCAACGCCTCGAGTCACCTCATAGCCAAGGCTCTCAAGGCGTGTTGCGGCGATTTCGCTGGTGCGCGTCTCCTGCATGGATAGCTCAGGATTCGCATGTAGATCCTCGTAGAGCTCCGCTAGTTCATCCACCAATGGAGCTACTGCACCAGCAATTGTCTCGTAGGTCATCTGAGCTTCGTCGATCCCCATGAACCATGACCTTAGAGCTTCGCGGTTGAGAGTGGATCGCCCAGCTCTCTAGGGTTGCGCCATGCGCAATCCCAAGGACTTTTTCCGCCCACTCGCGGCCGGTGCGCCCCAGCCGGTTACCGAGATCCCGTTCCGTCCCTCACGGATGATCCACTTCTTCGACCCGAGCAATCCGAAGATGGCCGCAAAGGTCCCTGAGATCGCCCAGAAGGTAGACATCATTCTCGGCAACCTCGAGGACGCCGTAAAGGCGGAGAACAAAGAAGCCGCACGCAACGGACTTGTCGAGATCGCTCGTAACACTGATTTCGGCGAGACCCAACTGTGGACCCGTATCAACAGTCTCGATTCGCCCTGGGTCCTCGATGACCTCATCACATTGGTCACCGAAGTTGGCGACAAGCTCGACGTGATCATGGTGCCGAAGGTTGAAGGTGCCGAGGACATCCAGTACGTGGACCGTCTGGTGGCCCAGCTAGAGGCCCGTGCCGGCGTCAAGCGCCCCATCCTGCTCCACGCAATTCTTGAAACCGCCCGTGGAGTCACCAACATCGAGGAGATCTGCGCTGCTAGCCCCCGCATGCAGGGTTTGAGCCTCGGCCCAGCAGATCTCGCTGCCAATCGTCGGATGAAGACCACCCGCGTGGGTGGCGGCCACCCCGGCTATCTGGTTCGCCAGGACCCGGTGGGTGGAGAAATCGACAGTGACCGCACCAGCTACCAACAAGATCTGTGGCACTACACGATTGCTCGCATGGTTGATGCCTGTGCAGCCAACGGCATCTTCGCCTTCTACGGACCCTTCGGAGACATCAAGGACACCGTGGCGTGTGAGGACCAGTTCCGTAACGCCTTCCTTCTCGGTTGTGTCGGCGCATGGAGCTTGCACCCGGTGCAGATCGAGATCGCCAAGAAGGTGTTCTCACCAGATCCCGCAGATGTGGCTCACGCCCTTCATGTCATCGAGGAGATGGGCGACGGCACCGGTGCTGTCATGATCGACGGCAAGATGGAGGACGACGCTTCGGTCAAGCAGTGCCACGTAATGGTGGATCTCGCCAAGCAACTGTCGGCTCGTGACGCCGATGTGGCCGAGATGTACCGCGCCGTTGGACTGGACATCTGATCATGGCTGAGCAGATTCTCCCCCGCCGCTCCGTTCTCTACATGCCCGGAGCCAACGAACGAGCTCTTGAGAAGGCAAAGGGCCTCGACGCAGATGCCCTGATCCTCGACCTCGAGGACGCCGTTGCCCCAGATGCCAAAGCCGAAGCACGCGAGCGCGTTTGCACGCTTGTGGCGGACGGCGCCTACGGCACCAAGGAGGTCACAATTCGTTCCAACGGCCTCGACACCTCATGGCACAACGATGATCTCGCAGCGATTGCTGCTGCTGGACCGGCGGCGGTTGTGGTTCCGAAGGTGAACAGCGTGGCCGATGTGCGCTCGATCGAGGCCTCACTGGAGAAGGGTGGAGCACCGGACCACACCAAGATCTGGGCCATGGTCGAGACCCCGGTTGCGATGCTTCATGCCGAAGAGATCGCTGCCGCCTCAGAACGACTGACCGTCTTGGTGATGGGCACCAACGATCTGGCCAAGGAGCTGCACGCCGAGCACATCTCGGGCCGCCAGCCACTACTAACCGGTCTGGGCCTGTGCGTTCTCGCCGCTCGCGCCACCGGCAAGGTGATTCTCGACGGTGTCTATAACGACATCAAGAACGAGGAAGGCTTTGCGAGCGAATGCCTTCAGGGTCGACAGATGGGCTTCGACGGCAAGACCCTCATCCACCCCAGCCAGATCGACCCAGCCAACCAAACCTGGGCCCCTACGCCAGAAGCAATAGAAGATGCCCAAGCGCTTATCGCCACTTTCGAAGAGGCAATCGCTCAGGGCAAGGGCGTGGTGACCCACAACGGTCGAATGATCGAGAACCTGCACGTGGACAACGCCCGACGGGTTCTCGCTGTGGCCGAGGCCATCGCTATTCGTTCCTAGGTGACTCACCTACTCCCGATGGCGGTGCAAGAATCTTTGCCAAGGCCATCTGGAGGGGACTTGAGCCAACCAACCAACAACACACCGGAGCAGCCGCCCGAGCCAGAGCCCTCACCGTTGCCGGCCGGGTTCATCGGAGCGGCTGCTTATGGTTCACCGCCAGCTACAACTGTCGAACCACCCCAACGCCCCGCCTCGCCCTCCAACACTCCCAGGCGATCAAAGTTGCCGCTGATTGCGATAGCTCTTGTCCTCATCGTCGCTGGCGCTATAGCGGCGGTTATCGCCCGTGGATCTGGCGGATCCAAACAAGCCTCTTTGCCCTCTCGATCACCCGAGGCAACGGTTCAAGCCTTCTCCGATGCTCTGAGCACGGCAGATACAACCGAGTTCTGTCGCCTCTTGTCCAAAGAGCAACGCCAGCAGATCTCCGCAGCCATAGGAACAGGATGCATCGACTCGGCAGGAACCTTCCTGACCATGGCCAAGGCATTCGGAGCAGTAGACCTTGAGGTGACCGGCAGCTCGATCGAGTCCAATACTGCAGTTGTCGCTGTGGTCGTCAACGGTGAATCAACCGAGATCCCACTAGTCATCGAGAACGATCGTTGGGTTATCGATACATCGCCAACCGCCATCGCATCAGTGGGCGAAGGGACCTCTGGGGAGGGGACGCAACCCTCAGCTCCCCCATCTGACCCTTCTGATCCGAGCGACAGCATCGGACCTGACGTTTCTGCACTTTGCGAAACGGATCGCCTCAGCGTGGAATCCGCTGTCGAGATCTACAAAGCCCTCTACGGCTCCCCACCAGCGTCGGCTCAGGACCTGGTTGACGAAGGACTCTTGAGAGAGCTCCCCGCGTTGTCGGCTGTTGAGGCCGATGGTTCTGTGGTTCCTTCTGGTAGATGCAAATAGGGCACAAGGCCCCACTACCGCTTCGAACTCGGCCCTAGGCGGTCACTATCGGGAACCAGATATCAAACGTGTCGAGGTGGGCAAACAGTTCCGCCAAGGTATCGCTTCTACCGTCCATCTCTACCTCGCCGAGACGCTCGAGTTCGCTCAACTCCTTCTGGCCAAAAACCAGCGAGGCCAGCGTCGCGTGGTTGCACCTCAGCGTGAGCTCAGGGTGTGCAATTCCATCTGGTTGTTGTTTGCGGGTTGCTGCAAGCGTGCCTCGTTGAATCCCGATGGTCCAGCTCTCCGAGCGGTCACCAACTTCGAGCCTCAGAGACCACGCTTTGGAGCCCGAGACATGATTTCTGAGGCGAATCGCTAGATAGTCGATCAGCATTTCCACGCTCATGGCCCCAACCAGATCACTTGATGGACCAGACCCACCGCCACTGCCTACAGGGTGGCCATGGCGAAGTTCTTGAGCCCCGCTCAGATAGAAGGTGCGCCATGGACCTGACTCCGCCTGATAGCCGAGTTGTTCGAGCGCGTCGGCCTGCAACAGCTTGGCTTCGAGGTTTTCAGGATCCGCGAACACAACGTGGTTCACCACCTCAACCACCCAGCGGTAGTCACCTTGTTCGAAGCTCTTGCGCGCCTTGGCCAAAACCGATTCAGCGCCGCCCATGAACTCCACATAGCGCTTGGCCGCAGCAACCGGAGGATGGTTGTGGAGATGGGCCGGGTTGGCGTCGAACCACCCCAGGTAACGCTGATAGATCGCCTTGACGTTGTGACTGATGGTGCCGTAGTACCCGCGAGCGGTTGGTTCCTCAGCGAGTTCATCGGGAAACTCCAACTTCTCGGCGATCTCTGAAGCAACCAGTCCGTGATTGGCCATTCTCAAGGTTTGATCGTGAAGGTACCGGTACATGTCGCGATGAATGGATATCTGCTCGACGATCTCGTCGTGACCCCAACGTGGCCAGTGATGGCTCGCGAAACACACATCGCTCCGATCCCCGAACAGGTCCAGAGCCTCCTGCAGGTACTTACTCCATGACAAAGCGTCACGCACCTGTGCCCCTCTCGGGGTGTAGAG
Organism: Acidimicrobiales bacterium; assembly: GCA_020439605.1. Lineage (GTDB taxonomy): Bacteria > Actinomycetota > Acidimicrobiia > Acidimicrobiales > Iamiaceae > Aquihabitans. The sequence goes on from JAGQSI010000035.1 coordinate 5,922, forward strand.
GTTGTGCATCGTGCATGTGCAGTTTTCGGCCATGCACAAGATCCGATGGTCCGGGAAGTGGAAGTTCATTTCCGCTGGGGCCTCGGTGTCGGGGGTGACCTGGAAACAGATCCTCACACCGTCCACAACCATTTCGGTACCTGTCTCAATGATCTCAACGGTTGGAGCGATCAGCCCCTGACTCGCCAGCAGCGGAACTCCCTTGCCGAGACCGCAATCAACATGTCCACGAGGGCCCTTGGGTAACAACGCTCCATACATGTAGGTAGCTCGGCGAGTCATCACGTTGCCGGCCAGGATGTTTTCGCTCACTGCCGCTTCAAGGAAGCCTGCCGGGGCAATGATCTGGACCCTGCCGGCAGTCACATCATCTTCATCAACCACTCCCCTGACCCCACCAAAATGATCGATATGGCTATGGGTGTAGATCACGGCGACCACCTCACGGGCGCCTAGATGCTCGTTGACAAGATTCAACGCAGCACGCGCTGTTTCCTCGGAGGTGAGCGGGTCGATCACGATCCAACCGGTCTCGGCTTCGATCACGGTCATGTTGGCTAGGTCGAGTCCCCGGACCTGATAGAACCCCGGCGCCATCTCGAACAGTCCAGCAATCGAATTGCGTTGAGCCTGGGCCCACAATCCCGGATGCACCTCAGCCGGGGCCTTCTGGGCCAAGAACTCGAAGGCTTCGAGGTCCCATACCGGCCATCCGCCAGCATGGAGAATCTGAGGTGATGACGCCTCCGCGATCAGGCCTCTTTCGGCCAAGTGCCGCTCATTGTCATCACCGTGCAGGTAGTGCAGATGTCGAGCAGCGTGATTCAGCTCCTCGGTCAGCTTGGATGCCGGCTTCGGATTCAAGTCCCCTAGTTGGCCCATTGGGTCAGTCTTGTCGAGTTCTATTGATGGCGCTTCTCAAGCCGATCTAGATAGCGATATGACCGAAGCCTCACCTGTACCTGTCCGCCACGTGAGGTTCTCCTGGCCCGATGACCTAGAGGTGGTCTGGATTCCAGATGAGCCCGAGTTTGCCATCGCAGCTAACGCGGTCTCGTTACTCATGCCTCACGCCGAACCATATGTGGTGTGGTCGACCCGCCAATCTCTGAGCGAGTCATTGATCAGTCCGCAGGATCCGATCTCTATTGAGGCAAGGGCCTATGTTGCCCAAGAGGCCCAACATCACGCGCAACACCGGCGCTTCAATGATCTTCTCACCCTTCAGGTTCCCGCTATCTCACGCCTAGATCGGCACTTCGGGAGAATCTTTTCGTGGCTCAAACGTCGAGGCTGTCGTTTTGGTCTGGCTTTTGCCGCTGCATTCGAAACTATTGCCTTTGTTGCAGCTCGGTGGGTCGACCGAAACCAACGACATCTTCGTGGTGCAGATCCCAGTGCTGCGACGATGTTCTTGTGGCATTTGGCTGAGGAGGTCGAACACAAATCGGTCGCGTTCAACACCTACATGGCCACTGGAGGAGGACGGCTCCGCTACGGATGCGCCGTGGTGGTAGCTGCACTGGTCCTCGCGTGGGGCGCCCTACTTGGCTCACTCACGATGATGCGCAGCACCGGGAGACTATGGAAACCAATGAGTCACCTGAAACTGGCCAGATGGTCCCTGTCGTTCGTGTTCGCTGCAATGCCGACCATGGTGGTTTCCGCTTTGCCGGGCCATCACCCAGATCAACTCGCCAACCCGGCCGGCCTTGACAACTGGCTATCCAACTTCGACGAGAACACATCGAGCGTTCCACCTTGGGCACTTCCTTGAACAGCTAGGTGCAGAACTAGCCTTGAGGTGGGAACCCAACGAATGATTTGGGCGACCAATAGACAAATGGCATGTTCCGAATGGTTTGAGATGGTGTCGGCCGGAGCCGACGACCAGTTGAGCGAAGAGGAAAGCTCACGCCTCCACGACCATTTGGCTACGTGCCAGCAGTGCACAGAGCTGTTCGAGACTTTCGCAATTGAACATCGACGGCTGAGGTTTCGAGCACCAGCAGATCACGATCCACTCGTAACCAACCTCCTCCAAGAACGCCAGACAGATCGCAGCGCCAGCCTGCTCGGCTTCAAGGCCAGAACGCTTGTGGGTGCCGTTGGCGTAATTGCCGCGGTTGGAGCCTTGGTCTCAGCAATCCACTTTGCGCAACAAAGCACCCCAGCGAGCTCCCCCAAACTTGATGCGGCGGTGCGTATCGATGCACGCAAGCACACTTTCGACAACTCTGAAGTCACGGTAACCACCGGCCAAAGCGTTGAGTGGCGCAACTCAGGCGAGTTGACCCATCACATCGTGCGGACAGGCGAAGACGGGGCTAGCGACACGGTGTTGGCCCCGGGTCACAGTTACCATGCGACCTTTACACAGCCAGGCGTATACAGATTTTGGTGCATGATCCACGAGGGCATGCAGGGCACAGTGACGGTGGACCTGTGAGCGCCGTTGGCCGCCGTCGCGGTTCGGGCCTTCCACCTATACGTGGAGACGAAGAACTTTCCGTGCTAGCTCGCAGAGCAGCCGATGGCGATGCACAAGCGGAAGCCGCCTTCGTGGCGCGCACAATCGACGATGTCTGGCGTTTCTGCGCCCACCAACTCGGCCCGAATCAAGCTGACGACGCTGTACAGGCCACCTACATCCGAGCACTGCGATCGCTGAAGAACTTCAGAGGAGATTCCTCGCCGAAGACCTGGCTACTTGGGGTGGCAAGAAATACCTGCCTCGATGAACGCAGGGCATTGGCAAGACGGATCCGGGTTCTCGAACGCGTCGCACAGCAGGAGTCTTCTCCAGCGGCCGCATCGCTCGACACGGATCTATCCCCTGAGTCCGAAGATCTACTCAACCGTTTGGAAACCGACAGACGAGAAGCCTTCGTGCTCACCCAGATTCTCGGGCTTCCGTACGAAGAAGCAGCACTGGCCGTTGGTTGCCCGGTCGGCACAATTCGCTCTCGGGTAGCACGCGCCAGAGCAGACCTGCTCGAGCTCTCAGCGAGCGACGACGCCGACGCCGACAGACCAATGAACGGCCCGATGTCTGCTTCGAGCTAACCAACCTGCAACGATTTGGGCAATGCCATCTCAAGACCTGCCTCCATTTCGCTTTGGCGTTCAGTGCTCCTCGCCCCCAGATGTCACTGCCGCTCACTGGCGGGACCTGGCACTCAAGGTTGAAGATCTCGGCTACTACCGCCTGACCGTCTCGGATCACCTCGATGATCAGCTAGCACCGATTGCGGCCCTGATGTGCGCAGCAGACGCCACATCGACGCTGAGGGTTGGTGCGCTCGTGTTCTGCAATGACTACCGACACCCAGCCCTGCTGGCAAAAGAAGCAGCAACTCTGGACATCTTGTCGGAGGGCAGATTCGAACTCGGTATGGGCGCAGGTTGGATGACCAGTGACTACCGGGCCGCTGGAATCGAGATGGAGAGGGCCGGGATTCGTATCGCTCGCCTTGAAGAAGCCGTCCAGGTTGTTCGAGGACTGTTCTCCGACGGCCCGTGTGACTTCGATGGTGACCACTACCAGATTCGCGGATTGTCCGGTTCTCCCAAACCGGTTCAGTCCCCCCTACCGATACTCATTGGCGGTGGAGGCAAGAAGGTGCTTCAGCTCGCAGGCAGATACGGCGACATTGTTGGGCTCAACCCTGCGCTTCCCAACGGTGTGATCGATGCCTCAGCGGGCCCCGATGCCACAGAAGCCGCCACAGACCGTAAGATCGGTTGGATACGTGAGGCTGCCGGTGCTCGGTTTGGCCAGATCGAGCTTCACACCCGCATCCATCTAGCGATCGTCACCGATGATCGCCAAGGAACAGCCGAAGCACTAGCGCCAGCGTTGGGACTCACTGCGCATGAGGCGCTCGCATCACCTCATGCGCTGTGTGGCACGGTCGAGGAAATGGTCGACGATCTTCTATACCGGCGGGAGCGATTCGGCATCGCCTCAATCGGCATAAGCCTTGACTCACTCGATGCAATGGCACCTGTGGTGGCTGCTCTGGCCGGAAGCTGACCAGAACTAGCTGGGCGAAGGGCCTTGGCCAGCAAGTACTACCTGCTCGCCCAAGGCCTCGACAATGTCGCCGTCTCGGAGCTGGCGCCCGCGTCGGGTCTCAACCTCGCCATTCACCTGGACCTCACCCCCGGCCAAGATCATCTTGGCATCGGAGCCCGAATCAACGAGTCCAGCGAGTTGAAGGAGTTGGCCGAGACGAATGACATCGTCTCGGATCTCGACCGAGCGTGGCTGAGGCTGCATTACCTCTTCTATAGCGCCCAGCAGTTCATCTTCACACTTTGACCCTTGAGTGCATCAACCACTCCATCGGCGACGGCTCCATCAAGGATCAAGCCAAGGTGTCCGGGAAGACGGGCGAAACACTGGTTCTGAACGGCGATATTGGAGATGTTGCCGTCATTGGCCAAGAACGAGGTGGTGTATGGAGTAACCACCAGATCTACCTTGGTGGCGATCGAGGTGTAACGAACTGAACCGATGGTGTCATCGCCTGCGTTGAGGGCGTTCAAGAAGCTGGAGCCGCCTGCCATCTGCTGACATGCGGTGATGCCGACACAGGTGCCAAACGTGAGGAAGGTTCCGATGTTGGCCATCGCAGTGCCGTAGTTCGGGGTGCCCATCATGATCAGCGAATCCACACTGGATGCACCGTTGAGACTCTTCACGTAGTAGCGGCTGACAAGTCCGCCCATGGAGTGAGAGACAATGTCCACCTTCGAGGCGCCGGTGCGAGATTTTACGCTCGCTACAACCGAAGCCAGACGTGCGCTGTTGTTACGGATGTCGCCAAGACCAAAATCCGGGAAGTTCATGAGGGTGACGTCGTAACCAGCCTTCTGAAGTCTCGACTTCAGTGGTAGGTATCCGGTGTCGATCACTGGGCCAGTAGTGAACCCTGGGACAATCACCACGGGATCCTTAGCGGGCGCGGCACCAGCAGGAGCTAGTCCCCCAACCGCTGTGACCAGCGAGGCCACGAGTAGAGAAACAACAAGAAGTACACGGCGCTTAGCCATAGTCACTATCCCCCTGAGAGCGTTGGCACAAGCATACATCTCTGGACGTGACGATATCGGCTATTGGGACGGCCGACGCCGTACCGGTCCCTGCTTTCACACGGCAGAGGTCACAGGTTCGAGTCCTGTTACGCCCACCCAGAGGATCCCTTGCGCTCGCAAGGGATCCCTTTCGTATTCAGATCAGGAAGCACCTCCCCAATTTGGGTTCATCGTGCGTCTATCGCGCACATCGTCGCGTCTGTCGCAAGGTTGGCAGCAGCGGTGAGCTCGTCGAGCACGTCGGTAGCTCGATCCTGGGCTCCGGGAGGCATACACCCGTACACATCG
>JAGQSI010000359.1 GCA_020439605.1 Acidimicrobiales bacterium
CAGCCTTGTTGGAGAACGCTTCGAGCGCCGCTGGATCGGAAACATCCAATGCTTCGCACAACGATGGAACCCCAGCAGGCGCCTCTGGCACATGACGGGCACACAGCGCCACGGAGAGGCCGTGGTCGCCAAAGCGTTGCGCCACGGCTCGACCAAGACCTCTGCTTGCGCCGGTAATCAAAGCGACCTTGCCCTCAAGCTGTGATCGTTCCAGCTCGAAGGGTAAGGAAGTCATTGCCTAGTCCTCTTCGGAGAAGAAGACGTTCTTGACCTCGGTGTAGGCATCCATGGCCTGCATACCGAGCTCGCGTCCCAAACCAGAGCGCTTGTAGCCACCGAAAGGAGCCTCATAGCGAACAGAGCGGTTGGTGTTCACCGCCAACGTGCCGGTACGGATGGATCGGGCAACACGAATTGCTCGTGGGGCAGAACCGGTCCAGAGCGAACCTGACAAGCCGTAGTCTGAATCGTTGGCTATCCGGATCGCATCCTCTTCGGAGTCGAAGGCAATTATCGACGCCACAGGACCAAATACTTCCTCGCGGGCGATCCTCATCGAGTTGTCCACGTCGGCGACCACTGCAGGGGACAGGTAATAGCCAGCTTGATCTGAAACATCGCCGCCGCTGACCACACGTGCCCCTTCGCCTCGGGCGATCTCGATGTAGTCCAGAGATGTCTGTCGCTGACCTTCGGAGATCAGCGGTCCCATCTCGGTTTCAGTGCTGAGCGGGTCTCCAACCTTGATGGCTCGGGTGGTTGCTTCGAATATCTCCAGGAACTCGTCGTATGCACTGCGCTCCACGAGGATGCGGGAGCGTGCGCAGCAATCCTGTCCGGCATTGCCAAACACCGACATCGGTGCATCGGCTGCGGCCTTGGCGATGTTGGCGTCGGCAAACACGATGGCCGCGGACTTGCCTCCAAGCTCAAGCGAGACCCGTGCGATGTTGTCTGCTGAAGACTTGAGAATTGATGAGCCAGTGGTGGTTTCGCCAGTGAAGCTGATCTTGGAGGTGCGGGGATCGCTCACCAGAGCATCTCCGATGATGCCACCGGGGCCCGGCAGTACATGGACCTGATCGCTGGGAATACCAGCGTCGACAAGGACATCGCCAAGCAGAAGGGCCGTTAGTGGGGTGAGCGACGCTGGCTTCAAAATGACCGGGTTGCCACAAGCGAGTGCGGGGGCCAGCTTCCAACAAGCGATAAGTAGCGGGAAGTTCCAGGGAACGATCAGTCCAACTGGACCGACTGGTTCGCGCAGCACCACGTCCAAGCCAGCGTCCTGTACTGGCACCACAGAACCGAAATGCTTGTTGGCTGCGCCGGCGTAGTACTCAAAGGTGCCAGCGGCAGCGCCCACCTCCCAGCGAGCATCGCCGATCGGGTGTCCTGCTCCCCGGGCCTCGGTAGTGGCAAACAGATCCTCACGCTCGCGCAGCAACTCCGCTACACGATGCAGTACTCGACCTCTTTCGGTGGCGGAGGTTCGAGCCCACGTTCCACGCCCATCGTTGAAAGCAGCTGTGGCCGCGCTGAGAGCAAGATCCACATCGGCCGGTCCAGCCTTGGCAACGTCTGCGAGTGCTGCTCCCGTGGCCGGTTCGATGACCGTGAAGGTCTCGCCTGACGCTGCGTCATGTCGTTCGCCAGCGATTATCAGTTGCTCAGCCATTTGGGCTCCAGGTGTGGTGAAGTGGGAGATACTGGGACTTTGGGCTCTCAGTTCTAAACAACAGAACTCCAGCGGGCATCATACGGGCGAGTGATGCCGCGTCCCGAGGCCGGCAACGATAAAGGAGAAATGATGGGTCGTCTGAACGGCAAAGTAGTGCTGATCACGGGTGCCGGTGGCGGTATGGGGCGCGTTGCGGCTGAGAAGTTCGCGGCAGAGGGTGCCAGGGTCGCAGTCGTTGACTTGGCTGAGCATCCCGAGGTTGTTGATGCGATCACCGCCGCTGGTGGCGAGGCCATCACCGCCGCTGCTGACGTTCGAAGCTTCGAGGCGGTTCAGGCAGCCGTCGAGGCAACCACCTCAGCATTTGGCCGACTAGATGTCCTCTACAACAACGCTGGTGTCAGCCTCGGAGACGACGACGATGTCACCACGACTCCAGAAGAAACCTGGGAACTGACGATGG
>JAGQSI010000360.1 GCA_020439605.1 Acidimicrobiales bacterium
AACACCAAGACGCCCCATAAAGCCGTTCTGGTTTGAGCTGTAGAAGGAGACCATCGCGACCATGGCCATCAAAATGGCCACGGCGCGTACGCCTCGCAGATTTACCAACTGATGGATACTTCTATCTCCGCCTCGCCGTCTTCTATCTCGACCTCGAGCTCGTAGGTGACCTGCTTGGGTACCTTCACCGTGATCGGCAGACCATCGAGCGAGACCTTCACCTCGTTATGACGCTCGAGCTGATCTGCGAGTTCCCTGAGACGACGCGCCGCCTCTTCGCGCTCCACTTGCTCGGTTGCTTCGTACTCAAAGAGTTCCACTGTTCGCTCCTAGCGCTTTTTCGATGAATTCGTCGAAAGCCGATTGTTTGGCAACGACGCTCAGACCCGTTTCATCATGGCTTATCTCGAGACCTGGACAGAAGTACCCCTTGTCTTGGACAAGGAAATGGGGCGAACCGATCACACCAAGTGACTTGCCTTCCTCCCAATCCACAAGCACCTTTTCATGGTCGCTCTCGTCCACGCTGACTCCATGGGCAGAACCGATCGCACTCAGCACGTCTGGGTCCGTCACGTCTTGCCCATGCTCAAAGAGAGCCTCACGAACCGCCATTGCTACAGCTTCTCCGGTTTGGAGATCGTGGCGATAGGCCGCTGTTGTCAAGGCCATGGCTGGCAGTGAGGAGTCTCCGAAGGAATCAACGTCAAAGCCAACGAACAGATCCGGTGCTAGCTGTTCGCGTATTGCGGCGATCTTCTCACCGGTTGCCTTTGCGTGCATAGGCGAACCGTTGACGAGCTCCAATGGCCAGGCACGAATGACAAGTGTTGGCCCTGTGCCATCGCGCTCGCGTCTATCCAACACTCGCCGAAGCCCGACGTAGGCAAAAGGGCATCGAACATCGGCGAAAACCTCTAACGAAGACATCCGATAAGACTAAGCCGCGAGCCCGCTCAACTATGTTGGCCCAATGGTTGCAGCAGACCGACGAGCTCGTTTGGCGCGCACAATTCTCCTTTTGAGCATTCTCGGGATCCCGATTCTGATCTTGATCATCGCCTTGGCCCAACGCAATTGGTATCCAACCGGGGATCAGGCCCAAGCCGAGTTGCGCATGCTTTCGCTTCCGGGTCGTCCCCCGCTTTTGGGCGCAGCTGGACGCATCGAGGACGAACTTCACCGCCAGGGCAACCACCCGGGGCCGATCATGTTCTGGGCAACTTGGCCGCTTTACGCGCTGTTTGGGAAATCATCGTGGGCATTCGAAGCTTCTACAGCGGTAGTCAACTTCGTTTGGCTGTCGGTCTCGGTTCTTCTCGTCCAACGCCGCAGCGGATTCAATGTGGCTGCTTGGTACAGCGCCGTAGCACTGGTTCTCCTTGGCGGCTTTGGCCTTGACGTGTTGTCCCAGCCCTGGAATCCATGGGTTGCTCTATTCCCATTTGCCGTCCTGTTCCTTGCCACTTGGTCCGCCATAGAAGGAGACCGTTGGATGGTGGTGCTTGCTGGAGCGGCGGGCAGCTACTCCGTGCAGAGTCACTTCGGCTACCTCCCGATGGTGTTACCGCTTTGCGCGGTCGCGGTTGCTGCGCCATTTGTTCACTGGTGGCTAGCTAGGCGCGCATCAACTCCGGAACAGGACCCTCCAAAGTTCACCGCTCCTCTGCTCGAGTTCGGAGCAGCCGTAGCCACCGTGCTGGTTCTTTGGTCGGGTCCCATCATCGATCTGCTCTTTCACCGACCCAACAACATCTCGAAGATTCTCGCCAATCTTGAAAAGCCAGAGAATGTACCAATCGGACTCAAGGCAGGCGTAACAGCAGTCCTCCAGGCCGCTCACCCATTTGGCAACTGGGTCTGGGGAGGTAACGGCATCGTTAGCGGATCGGTGCTACCGGGGGTAGCGCTGCTCGTGGTCTGGGCGGCGGTAGCCATCCTCGTAGCAATCCGAGCAAAGTCCATGCCGCTCACCAGATTCAATGCACTCTTGGCTATGGCCATGGTGGTTGCGGTGGTAACGGTGAGCCGAATATTTGGGGTTCTCTACAGCTACACCTTCCGCTGGATGGCGGTGGTGGTAGCACTCGTCGTGTTCTCCATCGGCTGGGGTATTGCCCTGTTGGTGCCAGCACCCAAGC
>JAGQSI010000361.1 GCA_020439605.1 Acidimicrobiales bacterium
GGTCACCGGGCCAGAACCGGCCGGTGTCGTCGGGTCGTGTGAGAAGGTGAGCCGTGCTACCGCAGTCGATGCACACGATGGTGTCGCTCACCAGCGGTGCGCCCGAGGCGTCGGTGGGCTCGAGTCCGCCCGGACCGCCCGGACCGCCCGCACCGCCTGCTGGTCCTTCCATAGGTGGGGTCATCGTGAGCCTTCGTTTCTGCGGCGCAACTGGTCTGCATGGAACTTTGCAACACCGTCGCTGAACGCGGGATCGAAGATGACCTCTCGTCCGTGGCGATCCTCGTTGGCCAATGCGTCTGCAGTCGAGAGCCCGTAGCTCTCATAAGCGGACAGTCGGTCGTGCACCACCGCCGGCCACGGGTACGAAGCGATCTCATTGGCCAACTCCACCGCAGCGCCCAAGGCGTGGCCGGCGGGGACGAGTCGTTGCACAAACCCGATGCGCTCAGCCTCCACGGCATCGAATCCCCGGCCCGACAAGATCAGATCCATTGCCCGTCCCAGCCCAACGATGCGGGGCAACCTGACGGTCCCGCCGTCGATCAGCGGCACGCCCCAGCGCCGTTCCAGACAGCCGAACTTGGCGGTTTCGCCGGCCACACGGATGTCACACCAAGCGGCGAGCTCTACGCCGCCAGCTACGCACCAGCCATCGATGGCGGCGATGGTCGGCTTGGACAACTCCAGCCTTGTGGGGCCCAGTGGACCCGAATCACGTAGGCGGGGAAGGTTCGATAGATCCGCGCCGGCGCAGAACGCGGATTGGTCTCCGGTGAGCACAGCAACCTTCGCATCGGGGTCTCGGTCGAACTCGCTGAACTCCTGATAGAGACGTTCGGCGGTTTCGGTGTCCACGGCGTTGCGGCGTTGCGGACGCCCGATTCGCACGATGCGCACGCCGGGTGAGGGTTCTGGTTCGAGGGGCTCGCTCACGTCTTGACGGTACCGCGATATCCGCCGGAGCCGACCGCTCTGCGAAACTTGACGAATGAAGGAAGGCGAACAACCTGATCTGAGCGGTCAGGTAGTGGTTGTGACCGGGGCCAATTCGGGCGTCGGACTGGAGACTTCGGTGGCGCTCGCAGCCATGGGAGCAAGGGTCGTGATGGCATGTCGAGACGCTGGGCGAGCCGCAACCGCCCACGCCGATGTGATCCACCGCTCCGGTAGCAGAGATGTTGAAGTGGCGTCGTTGGACCTCGCATCGTTCGAGTCCATCCATCGTTTTGCAGAAGGATTCCTGGCCGCCCATGACCGCCTCGACGTCTTGATCAACAACGCAGGGCTAACGCTCGACGAACGCGCCGAGACCTCAGACGGATTCGAGATGACCTTCGGGGTCAACCATCTCGGCCACTTCTTGTTGACAGATCTGCTGCGGGATCGGCTGGTGGCAACAGCGCCCGCACGGGTGGTGGTTGTGGCCTCGCTTGCTCACCGGCTCACTCGCAGCGGTATCGACTTCGATGACCTCCAATCGCAACGCAGTTACCGAGGGTTTGGCGCCTACTCGCAGTCCAAGCTTGCCAACGTGATGTTTGCGCTGGAACTCGCCCGTCAACTCAAGGACAGCGCTGTGGCGGTCAACGCGGTTCATCCCGGAAGCATCAACTCCAACTTCGGTGGCGATGGAGACAGCGGATTCATGGGGTGGGGGATCTCCACCTTCGGCAAAGCCGTTTTGGCCACGCCCGAGCAAGGTGCTCGCACATCGGTCCTGCTAGCTAGCTCCAACGAGGTTCCGGTTCTGGGTGCCACCGGCGGCTACTGGTCCCACGGCCGGCGCTGGAAACCTTCGAGGCGAGCTCGTGACCTAGACCAGGCCGCTCGCCTTTGGGAGGTCAGCGAAAAGCTGATCGCCGGGGCATCGTGAGCCGCCCCCAAGCGGGCAGTCTTCGAGTGGTCGCAGGAGAGCTGGGAGGTCGCAGGTTCGACGCTCCGCCAGGACGTAGCACTCGGCCCACTTCTGATCGTGTCCGCCAAGCCGTGTTCAACGCGCTCGAAAGCATGGATGCGGTTGATGGTGCAAGGGTCCTGGACGCATTCGGGGGAAGTGGTGCGCTCGGCATCGAGGCACTGTCGAGGGGAGCGTCGCACGTGACCTTCACCGAGACGGACCGTGACGCCCTTGAG
>JAGQSI010000362.1 GCA_020439605.1 Acidimicrobiales bacterium
CAAGATCTTCTTGATCCCAAGATCTTCCGTCAGAAACTTGAGGTGCTGGCCAAAGAGAAGAACGCCATTCTCGCAAAGGTGTTCAACCAGCTTCCTCTCGATCCCGGGCCGATCGCAGACGAATATCTCGATGTGTGTCGTCCACGCCTAGAAGCCCATATCGCAGACACCGTGACCTTGGTGCACGAAGCTCTTGAGAGCGGCGGACAGGTTCTCTTCGAAGGCGCTCAGGCCACGTTCTTGGATCTCGACCACGGCACCTACCCGTTTGTCACCTCGTCCAATCCAGTTGCCGGGGGCGTGTGCACCGGGGCGGGTGTGGGGCCGCGCTACATAGACCGTGTGATCGGCGTGGCCAAGGCCTATGTCACCCGAGTGGGCACCGGTCCTTTCCCAACAGAATTAGCCATTTCGACCGAAGCCATCGGTGGCAAGGATGCTGCTTTGGCGGACGAGGAAGAGATCGCACTCGGTGATCACTTCGTCGAGGTGGGCCGAGAGTACGGGACCGTTACTGGCCGGCGTCGACGCCCGGGCTGGTTTGATGCGGTGATGTTGCGCCAAGCAGTTCGGCTCAACTCGCTTTCAGAGCTGGCCATCACCAAGCTCGACATTCTCGACACCTTGGACACCGTGAAGGTGTGTGTTGCCTATGAGGTGAACGGCGAGCGGGTCACCCATCTGCCCTATCACCAGAGCGATCTGCATGCTGCCAAGGCGATCTACGAAGAGTTGCCCGGTTGGAAAACCGATCTGTCCAAGATCACCGATCCAGCGCAACTGCCTGCTGAGGCCGAGGCATACCTGGCGTTCCTGGAACAGCAGGTAGGGGTTCCGGTCACCCTCGTCGGGGTTGGCCCCGGCCGTGAACAGTTCGTGCAGCGATGAAGATCGTTGTTGTTGGGTCAGGTGGCCGTGAACACGCACTCGCCGCGGTTCTCGGCCGTGATGCCGAGGTAGTAGTTACCCCCGGCAACCCTGCGATTGAGGGCTCTGTGTCCACATCGGTGGACGATCTGGTTGCCGCTGGAGATGTTGACCTTGTGGTGTTCGGCCCAGAACAGCCGCTCGTGGCTGGTCATGCAGATCGTTTGCGGGCCAAGGGTGTACGGGTGTTTGGTCCGGGACTTGAGGGCGCGCGCCTCGAAGGCTCCAAGGCCTACATGAAGATGATCCTCGAAGAAGCGAGGCTACCCACCGCCAAGTGGGAGAGCTTCACAGGGGATCGACTTGATGACGCCCTGTCCTACTTAGCCACCATGAAACCCCCTTATGTCATCAAGACAGATGGTCTGGCCGCTGGCAAAGGTGTGTTGGTCACAGACTCACTGTCTGAGGCAGAACTAGACGTGAGAGCCAAACTCGAAGGTGGATCGTTTGGAGACGCCGGCCAGCGAGTTGTGATCGAAGAAGGCCTGAGCGGTCCAGAGGTCTCGGTGTTCGCGGTTTGTGATGGTCAGCGTGCGGTGTGTCTGCCCGCTGCCCAGGATTTCAAGCGGGTCGGCGATGGAGACAGCGGTCCCAATACCGGCGGGATGGGTGCATGGTCCCCGTTGCCGTTCATCCCCGAAGGTTTCGAGGCCGAGGTGAACAAGAAGTTCATCGAACCCACGCTTGCAGAGCTTCGCCAACGCGGTATCGACTACCGCGGCTGCATTTACGCCGGCTTCATGCTCACCGAGGACGGGCCGAAGCTTCTCGAATACAACGTGCGTTTCGGAGATCCGGACTCGCAGGTTGTGCTGATGCGTATGACCTCGAGTCTTTCGGAGTTGCTTGCAGCCGCAGCCGATGGTGACCTCACCAAGGTGGCGGCGCCTACCTTCAGCAACGAAGCCGCAGTCCTGGTGGTAGCAGCATCTGAGAACTACCCGATTGCTCCTCGCATTGGCGATGTCATCGAAGGCATAGACGCAGCGCGAGAGGTTCCGGGAGTAACAGTGCTCGGGGCCGGCGTAGGGCAACGTGATGGCCACCTGGCCACAGCTGGGGGCCGGGTTCTCAACGTGATCGCCATTGGCGAGGACACCTCGAAAGCCCGTGAACTGGCTTATGAGGCGATCAGCAAGATTTCTTGGCCCGGCGAGCACCATCGCTCGGACATAGCCGCCGCTAGCGTCTAGGCATG
>JAGQSI010000363.1 GCA_020439605.1 Acidimicrobiales bacterium
TACCTGAAACATGCGATGGCCCTGTCTCTCGCCTCTGCTCTCGCAGCATGCGGAGGTGGTGGTGATGAGAACGAAACCGTGGCCGCTACCTTCCAGACCAACGTGGTCAACGTCAGCAGCCAAACCGTCAAAGCTGGCAACATCATCAACGGTGTGGCCGAGTTCAAGACGTTTGGCCCAACCATCGAGTCAGTGGTCTGGAGTGTGATGGCGACCACCGACTCTGTGGGATCTCTGGCATTCAGTGACGCTGAATGCGAGTCGCCGGAGATCAACAACCGTGATGTGAGCGCTGACAAGAAGTCATCCCTGTGGCGTTGCCAGACGGAGATCAGTGCGCCCAAGGGCAGCAAGGGCAACTTCCGTGTTTTTGCAACCGCTACCGATTCCAATGGCAATACCGCCAAGGATGAAATCCTTGTGACGGTGACCCCGTAAGGACTGGCGATGGCGAGAGCAAATATGCCGCGTTTTTCGACCGGCCAGCGCACTCAGCGGGGCTACTTGATGCTCTCGCTGTCGCTTGCCCTGATCATTTCAAGCCTGTTGGCGGTGCAGGCATGGCGCCAAGAGCGCCGCCAGGATGATCACAAGACGGCTGAAGCCCAGGCGCTGGTTCTGAAGAACCTGCGCAACAACTACGAGACGCTTCTGTACGAGGTCTACACAGACCTGCAGGCTGGTAACGCTATCACACGAAACGGTGTGACGATCCCGTTTGGCTTTGCACCTGGTCAAGCCATGGCACCGACTGTGGCGCAGTTGGAGGCAATGGGATTGGGCGTCAACGGGATGGCCAACGGCGGCAGCTACAAGTCGCTGCTGGATGCGGGTTTTGTCGTCCGACAGGAGCGAATCCCGGCCGGCTGTGAAACCGCCTCACTCAACGGCAGCGAGTGCCAGATCACGGGCCTGATCTGCTTCGACCGGCCCTTGCGCGATCCGAAGACGCCTGTTGGTTCAGTGGACGGCGAGGCGATTGGGCGAATGATGCTGGCCCTTGGTGCAGATGGTGGTGCATCGCTGACTGGTGTTGCTGGTGGCCAGATCATTGGAAGCCAGGGTGACTGGGAAGTCCCGAACCCTGTTGCTGGATCTCCAGAAGGCGTCGTCTGCTCGCGCTACGGCTTCGGCTCCAGCCTGTTCATGAACTTCCTTCGCGTACGGGATTCACGTGATCCGCAGTTCCAGAACAACGTGACCATTGCGCGTGGCCTGCACGTTCAGGAAAACGCTACGGTGAATACCAGTTGTGCCGGCCGAACAGAGGGAACCGCCGTTTGGGGTGAATCCAACGGGAACCCTGTCTGGTTGCGCTGTGAAGGTGGCACCTGGGTCACCGGAAATGGCATCACCTATGCCAACGCCGGCGACACCTGTACGGCAGAGGGCACATTTGGCATGACTCATACCGGGGTACAGCTGGTGTGCTCGGCCGGTAACTGGGTGATTGCCGATAACAAGGGGCTGCGTGCGGCAGCTTACTACGGCCATGGCTCCACGGTTCCAGTCCCCACATGTGGTCCTGGGATGACGCCTTCGGCAGTGATCTCAGCTGTCTCGGCCAGCAACATCATCGGCATCAACAACGCTGGCAACAACACCGGGAGCTTCCAAGCATCGATCAATGCTAGTTGGGGGATCACCGTGACTGGTGCGGACGGCACACCGGCCGGCAACAGCGCGACCGCATTGGTTCTCTCTTTCTGCAATCCCTCATGAGGAGCGATCAGCTATGAACTTCAAGTATCAAGTGCTTGCGTCCCTGTTTGCCTGTGCCCAAATTGCCGCACAAGCACAGCCGGCTCAAGGTACGCCTGGATCAGGGTGGAGCATGGATCCATCAAGACAGGGTATGCAGGATCTTCGAGCAGTCAGGCCTATCGAGGGTTGTATGACTCCTGGCGGACTTCAGCGGATCATTTCCAGTGACGAACCGGGTTCTGGGGCATTCTGGTGCGGCACGCCACCGTACTGTTTGACTCAGGCCGCAGTTCCAGGCAACTGGCATTGCACCATCGTGCAGTACTCCCGTCGTGATCCGCGTGGTGACCCAAACGGCCGGCCAGGTGCCAACCCTGTGCGGAACCCGGATGATCTGCGTTGTGTCAACACTGGGAACCCCCC
>JAGQSI010000364.1 GCA_020439605.1 Acidimicrobiales bacterium
AGAACCCGGCATATTGGCGGATGGTCCATGGACGATTCGCGTACATCGTGGCTCGTACGCCACGGGTGAAAGGTGCGAAACCGGGGAGGGTGTCGGTGTCGAGATCCTCGATATCGTCGGCCGTGTAGAGCGCCTTTACGTCGATGCCTTCAGGGCGGGTGCGCGTCAAGTCATTGGGGGAGCGCCCCTTTAGGTCCTTGGTAGCAAGAGCCTCCCAGTCGGAAAGGGAGGGGGTGGGGTCCGAAGTCGCGTCACTCACATCGGCCAGCCTACGGAACCTGCTCTAGCGTGCGGTAATGGCCGTCATGTCTTTGAAGCTGTGGGGTGTTATCGCAGCAGTCCTGATCGCGTTACTGGTGAACATTTCACCATGGGTTGCTACCGCTCCAGGCGATTCACACGATGGGCGAAACGCCGGGGCGTGGGGTCTTGCGGCGAGGTCGCTGATCGAGGATCCGTTAGGTAGTTCCATGGGCGGTGTGCGACCAAACGGCACCGCCTATGCCAACCATCCGCCGGGGATTGTCGTGGCAACCGCGATTACAACGGTCCTGACTGGTGGGCATCCGATCGGCTTGCGCCTGCCAGCGATACTGGCGAGTACCGCGGCTCTGGTATTTCTTGGCGTGTTGCTCATCCGGTCCGGATTCGGTGAGATTCCAACCGCTGCCGCCATAGCGATAGCGGGAACCACTCCGATGTTTCTCACCTACGGTGCGATGCTCGACACTCCGATGATCGCGTTCCCGTTCCTGATCGGGCTGCTGCTGGTTGGCTTGGAACTGAGGCGTGGCCGAGCCATTCCGTATTGGTCATTAGTGCTTATAGGACTGGCCACAGCGTTGGCGAGTTGGCAGGCATCGTTGGCAGTCCTTTTGGTTTCGCTGTCGGTGGTCGTTGGATTGCGCTCCGATAGGCGACGTGGCGTCCTGTCGGCTATCTCGATGTGTGTAGGTGCAGCAGTTGGAGTAGCTATGACGGTGGGTTGGGCGATTTGGGCCTACGGCGACCTAAAAGCCTTGAGAGCCGCGTTTTCAATGCGTACGGGAGAGGCGCCAGATTTCATGTGGACCCAGCGGTACGTGATGAGTGAAATGTTTGGGTGGCTACTAGTCGCGATTGTCGGGTGTGGCGTTGCGGCCGCTTTTGCTCGCCGGCGACACCGCTTGACGATGTCCATTGTTCTAGCAACGGTGGCCATCTGGAGTTTGTGGATGCGCCATGGTGCCGCGATCCATGACTACTGGCCCTACTTTGGTGTGGCTGCGATTGCGGTCTCTGTCGCGGTCGTCATTGAACTGCTCAGCGATGCTCTGGCCCGGTTCGCTCCACGTTTGAGGCCGATGGGATTTGGGGTGCTCGTGATTGCGGTGGCACTTCTTGGCGGTTCAGCTCTGTATTCCCCGTCGAAGAGCCAAAAAGGAATCGAGCATGGGATTGCAGCAGGGCGCCTGACCGAGACGATCGAGAGAGCTGATGCGCCAACACAGATCGTCTTCTATACCGACTTGACGACCATCGCCGGCTCCCTCTGGGCGGACTGGACAACTAGGGGAACCTCCAAGGACATTTTGCCCAATGACTTAAAGGCACTTTCTCGCACAGACCCTGATGCTGTAGTTCTGAGCGAATTCTTCTTCCCGCTTGAGTTGTACGGCATTGCCGACAGCGATGTCATAGCTAACGACGGCGCGTACTACCTGCTTCGGGCTAGGGCTTTTGCTGGTCTGGACTAGCAGGTGCGAACAAAGATGTGGGTGACCCAGTAGTTGGCACCCTTCTTGTAGACGCCGGTGCCAACCCGGTCATAGCGGCCCAACATGTTGGCGCGGTGGGTGGAGGACGCCACAAGCGCGTTGTGTACCTGCGTCAGATTTGGGCCTACTGCAACGTTCTCAGCAACTCCGCATGCCCGTGACAATCCGCTGGTGTCGAGTTTCGAACCGCCCCCGGAGTGTCCGAGTTTGTTGCGATCACCCATTGTCTTCGACCATTTCTGGGCCTTGGAAGCCGCTCCGTAGTCAATCTCAAGTGCTCCAAGTCGGTTTGACTTTCGGGTCGCGTTGACCTGGTTGAAAACGGTGTTTTGATCTTCGGTTATGCACCCGCTCAGCAAGGTGA
>JAGQSI010000365.1 GCA_020439605.1 Acidimicrobiales bacterium
ACCCTTGAAGCCATGCACAGCGCCGCGCAGCTGCGAGTTCCATTAGAGGTCAACTTGTCGTTCGGTCAGACCTGGGCGCAAGCCAAGTAGAAGCTGCGGGTATCAGCGGTGGCCGAGTTGGCTCAACGCAGAGCAAACCCAACCATTGACTGCAACTCGTCTATGGCCACGCCTGGATCAGTGACCTTTATGGTCCTCATGCCCATTGCCCTTGCCGGTTTCAGGTTGATCCCCAAGTCGTCGAGGAACACTGCGTTGTGCGGTGGCACCGCTAGCTGCTCACAGGCGTACTCGTAGAACTGCAGCTCTGGCTTTCGAAAACCCACCACACTGGACTCAACCACCACGTCGAAGACAGACAACAGATCCGAAAGCTGTGGGTCCTTCATTGATCCCATGACATTGTTGGTCAGCAGGGCGACCTTCATCTCCTCAGCGCAGCGATGCACCACCTGAACCATCTCCGGGCGAAGATCGCCTGACAGCAACCCCAACACCTCGAAGCCGTCCACTCGGTGTCCAAGCGCCTCGGACTCTTGGGCGAAGATCTGATCGAAGCTCTCAAGGTCAATCTCGCAACGCTCTAGTTTTGCCCACGCGTTGGCGTGAGGATTGGCTGAGTTGACCATTCGAAGGAAGCCATCGGGCAAGGAGTGCTCTTGTTCGTAACGGGTGAATGCTTCGAAAGGGCTAGTGGAAATGACCCCACCGAAGTCGAATAGGACGGCCTCGATATGCACCTCTTCATGGTAGGGAAGAGGAGCTGTTTGCCAATATCCCTCACAAGAGGCGCGAAACGTGTTTGACTTTCACACGACATGTCGATCACACACGTCATCGTTGACGGATCCAATATCGCCACCGAGGGGCGGGCGACGCCGAGTCTTAGACAACTC
The DNA here is from genome assembly GCA_020439605.1 of Acidimicrobiales bacterium. Taxonomy (GTDB): domain Bacteria; phylum Actinomycetota; class Acidimicrobiia; order Acidimicrobiales; family Iamiaceae; genus Aquihabitans. Next base: position 897 of record JAGQSI010000365.1, read on the forward strand.
GACGAAGCCGTTCGCGCGCTTCTCGAGGAGTACCCAGACGTCACTCTCACCGTCATCGTGGATGCAACCTTTGGGCATCGAATCGATGAGAGCGAGAAGGCTGAGTTCGATGAGGGAATTGTCAACGGAGAACTGGTTACGCCACCCGCTGGTGCAATCGGGCGCGGTGACGCCTTCATACTCCAGGTTGCCGATAAAGCCGGTGCCACCGTTTTCTCCAACGACTCCTTTCAAGAGTTCCACGGGAGCTACGAGTGGCTCTTCGAAGAGGGCAGACTTCTTGGCGCCAAGCCGGTGCCAAGTGTTGGATGGGTCTTCGTCTGGCGTACACCTGTGAGAGGACCAACCAGTCGCAGGGCAACTCGCGAAGGTCGAGTCAAGAAGGGGACCGCCTCGGGGTCCGCTCTGGCCAACCTTCCAATGCCGGTTCCTACCTCGCCACCACCTGGCGCGAGCACCAAGGCGAGACGCCCCAAGCAGACCGCGAAACAAGACAGGCCCAAGGGCCAGAAGCAACCTGCGAAGAATCCAGCGGAAACCTCGTCAACTCCAGCCACCTCAAAGACAAAGCGCAGACGTACGTCATCCAAGGCAACCGAGCCGGTGAATGATCCGATGCCATTCATCGCCTTTGTAAGCGAACATCCGGTTGGATCGCTGGTGGAGGCGAAGGTTGAACGGTTCTCATCTCACGGTGCATATGCCACCGTGGGTGACGCTCTGTGTTACATCGCTTTGAAAGCGATGGGAAGTCCGCCACCGACCAAGGCAAGGGAAGTCTTGTCCGTGGGGGAACTACGTACCTTTCAAGTTGTTGAGTTCGATACGCCTCGTCGAGGCATTGATCTCGCAGTCCCCGGTGTGGGGGGCGGCGATGCCGCTGATTCAGCGGCAATAGGTCTCCAACGGACGGATCTGTCCGATGGAGAATCCCAATCAGCCGAGGAGGCACAAAGCATGGCAACAAAGAAGGCTCCGGCCAAGAAGGCCCCAGCTAAGAAAGCACCCGCAAAGAAGGCAGCTCCTGCGAAGAAGGCTGCTCCCGCGAAGAAGGCTCCGGCCAAGAAGGCTGCTCCGGCCAAGAAGGCAGCGCCAGCGAAGAAGGCTGCTCCAGCTAAGAAGGCTCCGGCTAAGAAGGCTGCTCCAGCTAAGAAGGCTCCAGCTAAGAAGGCTGCTCCGGCCAAGAAGGCTCCAGCTAAGAAGGCAGCGCCGGCTAAGAA
>JAGQSI010000366.1 GCA_020439605.1 Acidimicrobiales bacterium
TTGAGGGTCTTTGCGGCAAATGCGGAGCGTGTTCCGCCGGCGCAGATGACAACTAGCGAAGTGCCATGGTCTGGGACGCGCATCTCGATGTTGGTTTCGAGGGTTCCCCGGGGGATGTGCATGGAACCGGGGATGGCGCCCTGTTCGTACTCGTCTGGCTCTCGCACATCGAGCACTACAGCACCTTCGGCCTTGCGCAAGTCGTCGGCTTCGGCCGTGGTGACCTCACGTATCGATGCTTTTGTAGAAGTGAGAAGGTCTCTGAAACTGGCCATAATGTCCTCGTGTACGCAATATGCGGTGATGGGCGGGTAAAACCCTACTAAACAGGTCAACAATCAATCCAAGCGCTGCATTCCCACTAGTTGGGCTCCACCCCTCGCCCTCGATGGAAAGATGGTTAGGTGGATGAGCGTCGAGACCGTGAGCTAGCTGGAGACAAGCGCCACATTGTGGTGCTGAGCGATATTCATATCGGCACAGACGTTCCCACGGTCTGGTTCCAACCCGAGATCCACCAACGAGGTCTGGAGCGAGTCCTGAAGTGGGTTGTTGACCAAGCCAGCCATATCAAAGAACTCATACTGCTTGGCGATGTGGTGGATCTGTGGACCTATCCCATGGACATGAAACCGCCCACGTTTGGCGAAATCATCGAGACCCACCCAACCATCTTTGGCGAGCAAGGACTCATCGCTGAATGTCTCGAAGCGCTTGAGGGGGCCGTGACCTACCTTCCCGGCAACCACGACATGGGTGTGTGTCCAGAAGATGTGGCGCGGATCCGCAGCGCCTCGGGCCACTCGGTGGGTTTTGGCGGCGACCTCTACCGGCCCACCAAAGAGGTGCTCGTGGAGCATGGCCACCACCACACACTGTTCAACTCCCCGTACCCGAATACCAGATGGGGTGAACTCCCTATCGGCTATTTCATAACCAGAGCAGTATCAACCGCGACACAACGAAGGCTTGAACCGGGCCAAAGTGTTGCCGACCTACCAGAGCAGGGCGCCCCCAATGGGATCGATCTGAGCTCACTGGGTTCAGCGCTCAGTGGAATCCCATCAGCTTCCATCGCCGCCACTGTGCTGGACTTCATCGTTGGTTCCACTGGGGTTGGCTGGGATGAAGAGATTGTGATGGTGGACAACACCACAACCACCCTCAGGGAGGTACGTGAGGTCTATCTCGATCTCTGGAGCGCCTATGGCGTCGCAAACGGGGGCGGCACTTTCGCTCACGCAGTTTCGTATCGAGCAGCCATGGCAGATCTCGATGGCAGCTACCTCGGATGGTTTGCTCAAAGACGTGCCCTTCTAGAAGGTGCCGAGTTGGTGGTTATGGGCCATACCCACACACCTGTGGGCTCACTGGAGGACGGATTTGTTGAGTACGTCAACTCCGGATACGACTGCCCTTCACTTCCCGATCAACAACGAGACGATGATCCACAACGGGCAACGTTCGTGGTTGTCGATCTAGAACCAGAATGCGTGGACGCCGAGGTTTGGGTGATTGGTGAGGTGATCGAACCTCTCGTGGCTGCACCAGCACGGGTGGTTGGTTCCATGGGGAGCGACTACTCGTGTTATGTCGAGGTGGATAACACCGTTGGCACCGACCGACTGGAGCTAGTCGACCATGGGGCATCGTTTGGTGTCTGGGTTGTAGATCCTCCCGCAGCAATCGAAGCGGGCAGCGAAGGCCGTATGTGGTTGCAGGACCAAATCGGAGTCGCCGGTTCCGACGGCTGGGCAACCTACCGAAGATCCAGTGATGGCGGGCTCATCGACCTCAAGTTCACCTGCCCAACAATGGGCCTAAACGCCTGCTCTGGAACACCAGATTTCGCCACCAGAACTGGCTCAGAACCGTGGCAGGATCATGCAGTCTCCCACTGGGGACACCCGTTCTCTGTGGCATTTGAAGTCCGCTAGGCCGTCACTAGGTCTAACAATGCCATGACCTAGGACATGCCAGAATCCTACGTTAAGCACCCAACAATTTAGTGCAGGCGCACTGACTCATCTGGATGAGTCGACGGGTTTGCATCGCTATCTGGCTCAGGCTCGGGCGCAACTGTGTGAAGCCGGCACAGTGCGAG
>JAGQSI010000367.1 GCA_020439605.1 Acidimicrobiales bacterium
GGAGCGCTTCGATCGTCCTAGCTACGACTTCAGCGTGGCCAGGGTCAGTTAGCGAACCGCTCGAGACATGAAATACAACCATTGCCGTCGCTCCCGAGCGCTCCGGGAACCGGGCCTTCAACAGATCCGTTGCAGCCTGCGACTGTGCCCCTGGTACACGGAAGTTGTCGACGTTGGAAGCGCCAACAACATGGTTCAGACCAACCAGAACAATGGCCGCAGCTAGCCACGCAGCTACCACCGAGCGGCGATGTTGTGCTGTCCACAGCCCAATCCCATATAGCCAAGTCGACATCTTGCACCTCCTGCATCCCGATTATATACAGTCACTGCATTTTTGCAACCACTGCTCTTTTCTGCCATAGATCATCGCTACAATGTCCCGGTGGCCTCCAAACCCGGATTACGCGAACGCAACAAGCTCGAACGCCGACACCGCCTTGAAGAGGTCGCGCTGGAGTTATTCGAACGAGATGGCTTCGACAAGACCACGATCGACAAAATTTCAGAAGCAGCTGGCCTAGCGCCTCGGACCTTCTTCTCCTACTTCCCCACGAAGGACGATCTAGTCCTTGCCGACTACAGCCAACGACTTGATCGCATCCTCACAGAGCTCAATACTCGGCCCGTCACCGAAGCACCGTGGAGTTCACTTCGAGCAGCATTCGCGACTGTCGCATCGGACTATCAGGCCCAACGCGACCAGATCCGCCGCCGCTTCGTCATCGTCTCCCAGAATCCATCGGTCTTCGCGAGAAGCCTCCAGTTGCAAGCCGGCTGGGAACAAGAACTCGCAAACCAAATTGCCAAACGGCTCGACGCTCAAGACTGCGAACTCACAGCACAACTCCTAGCTGCAGGTGCGCTTGCGGTGATGCGATCGTCGATCCAGTACTGGGTAAGTTCACCTCGGTCCAAAGAACTCCCAGAGCTTGTTGAACAAGGATTTGACCAATTTGCAAAAGGACTAGCGGCTAACGCCTAGAACCACACCAGTTGTTCGCCGCCGCTATCAAACCACCGCACCACTCAAACGGCCTATCCCGACGGAAATCAACAGAGCCAAGCAGCCGCCAACAAACACCCGTGCGGCCGCTCGACCTTTGGGCGCTCCCCCCAAATAGGCGCCAACAGAACCGAGCACGACTAGGCCAACCAGAGTCAAAATCACTGTGGCGCCTAGACGCACATCCGATGGCGCCACTGCCATCACCAAAATCGGCAACAGCGCGCCAACTATGAAACTCAAAGCAGACACGACCGCTGCCTGGATGGGTCTAGCCAAAGCCTCTACGTCAATACCCAGCTCATCGCGAGCATGAACTGCAAGCTGATCCGCTGCAGAGAGCTCAACTCCAACGGCATGAGCAAGCTCATGGCTCAATCCCCTGCGCTCGTAGATCGCTACCAGTTCCTCAAACTCTTCTTGGGGCGAATTTTCAAGCTCAAGTCGCTCACGCTCGATATCGGCTTGTTCAGTATCGAGCTGAGATGACACCGATACGTACTCTCCCGCAGCCATGGACAGTGCTCCAGCGGTAAGCCCCGCTATCCCCGAGAGAAGCACAGTCGATGAATCAGCTGATGCTGCCGCCACCCCAATCATCAGACTTGAGGTTGAGATCAGCCCATCGTTTGCACCAAGCACGCCAGCGCGCAGCCACTGCGCACGCCCGGACTTGTGACGTTCCCGGGCGTCATGATCGGGAAGTGTTCGTGTCATAGCTATACCTCACGAAGGCGATTGGGAGACGACATTGGCTTTGGGTTCGAGTTGCGCTCGGCACGCCTCACCGCCCTACGTGTGGCGATCCTGTACGAAAGCGCCCAAACAATCGCTGCAATGGATGCAGCAGCAGTGACTTGATAAATCGGCGAAGTGGCATCAGTCCCGGCGAAAGCTGCGTGAAGGCTCGTCAACCAGAACACTAGATAGCTGGTGAAATGAATACCATGCCACACCTTTCTAGGTAGGCGTTTCATCATTAGAGAAGTGGCCTCCACCCCAAGCAGTAGCCACATCGCCACAATGCCCAACGCCACAGCACCAGGCTTCCAATCTGTGGCATAGGGGACAGCGACGTCCACCAGGTTGAAGCTGACA
>JAGQSI010000368.1 GCA_020439605.1 Acidimicrobiales bacterium
GTCCCCGCTCAGCATGGCGAGGATCTTCATGGCGCCCAACTGGAAGGATTCTCCGCGGTGGGGAAAGTCATAGAACTGTTGACCAAAGGGGGCCCCGAGACGAGGTTGGCTGAGATACCAGCCACGTTCCTCGATGTTCTTGACCATCATCGAGATGAGCGTTGCATCCGATCGCGTGTCGAACGGCAGCCTCATCGGCATGTCCCAGACCCGGAGAAGGATCGCTCCCCACAGCCAAGCACCAGTGGCGACGGCTGCGGTTTCCAGGACGAGCCGCTTTCGTTTAGGTCCATTCATTGCGACTCAGACCCTAATGGGCTTACCTCGCGTGCCACCTCAACAGCGAGCCAACCAACAGCCACCACCGCTCCAACGATGAGCAGCCACACAAACTCGCCCGGCCACCCGCTCCACGCCACCATCGCTCTCATCTGTCCTCTGGGACCTATGTCGGGTGCACCCCACCACGTCTGCAAACAACGTCTAAGCGCATCTAACTGGATTACTACGGCAAAGCCACAGATGGCTGGTCCTGCCCATCGCCCGAGATGTTTCGAAGCGGCAATAGCCACCAGAACAAAGACTCCAACCAACCCACCAAAGAGATAGCGCCCCTGGATGAACGGGTACTGGCCGCTGATGACGTGGAGGTTCCATGCCCTCATGAACACAAACGCCGAGAACAACCCAACCGGCGCGATCAGAAACAACCTCTGGAGTCGCGATGATCCTTCGGCTGACACCCTTGGCCACAATGCAGCCACCACTATCGCTGCACCTATTGCTGTTAGAGCGATCGCCAGCCATAGCTCGATGCGTACCGTGTACCACCCGAACGAGCCCCAGAAGCGTTGCGTGAACGTTGAGGTGAACTCACCAAAGAAGTGCACCATGTCCGGTTCGAACCCGAGGGGTTGAGTGGATTCATTTATGCGAGTGGACTCGATGCTTGGCACGAATGAGCCGGTTCGATGGTGGACACCCAGATACCACCAACTGCCGCCGATGGCGGTCACAACCGAGCCCAGAGCCAGTGGTTTGATCCACGAGACAACGGTTGGCCTTTGTGCGCGGTCCTGCGAGGAGACCCAGCCGATCAGGTAGGCCAACACGATCAACGGCGGAAACACCACCGCTGACGCCTTGGTCAACAACGCCAGAGCACACAGCACACCCACAGCGGTAGCACTCTTCAGCTCCTTGTTGCCACGAACAACGCCGCTAAGCACTGCGACGAGACCAAATCCGATGAGAGTCAAAAGGTTGTCGTTGTTGAGGGTGGCTCCGATGTGGCTGAGCATCGGGATCCCGAGCGTGGCCACAGCGGCCAGCGATGCCGCTTGTTGATCGAGGCCGAACCTACGAGCAGCCCACCAACTCAATAGTGGCAGCGGCATCAACAGCGCTACATTGACCAGTCGCAGCAGGGCGAGTTCTCGGTCGAGAGACATCGGCCCCCCGAGCACAGCGCGTTCCACCCTCAACACGACAGACATCGCCTGGTAGTAGAGCGGTGGATGCTGCGCCATCTGGTTGGGGTTCAGGCGCGTCGCCCCGTCTACCTCATCCCATGCGAGCCTCTGGTCCTTGGGTCGTGCATTCGCTAGCAGGTGAGGCCGAATCGATGCCCTGGTTACCTCTTCGCCATCTTTCGGACAGGCCCTGGTAGCTGCGGTGTACTCGTAACAAAGACGTATAGCGCCCACGTGGCTTAAGAGTTGGTCATAGTCCGGGAACGGCTCACCCTCAGCGAGGTGCAGAACGAGGCTCAGATGAGCAACCTCGTCAGGTCCTTCGCCGAGCGGGGTAATGACAGACCAAGCAGCGCCCAGCGCACCAATGGCCAGAACACAGACCAGCACCAACCGCGGTATCCGACCGCGGCATAAAAGCCGGGTCGGAGATGGCTCGGTCACAACTCCGATACTAATGGGTGGGTTACCGGCTCACGATGCTGCGGCAGGTACCGTAAAGACTCATGCAAGCCTGCGAGGAGATCGACGTCAGCATTGTGCTGACCGGCTACAACGAGAAAGGTCACCTCAACGAGGAGATAGACAGAATTCGAGCGGCAATGGATCGCTCCGAATTCT
>JAGQSI010000036.1 GCA_020439605.1 Acidimicrobiales bacterium
GTCCCGTCCTTCATCCAGTGGAGTTGTGCTGGCTCGTCCATTTTGTTCTCCTTGACGCTGCTTGGGCGTGGGTCACGGCGTGGGTCACGAAGTTCGTGGTACGGCAATAGTTGCCGCCGTTTGTGAAGGATTCGTGCAGGCGCGGTGGAGATCCTTCGAAAACCTGCTTGCATAGTATCCATGACCTCGGGCAAACAGCCGCAGGGAGCCGAAAACGGCGGTTCTGCATTCAATCCGTGGGCTCCGCGCAGCCCGCAAACAACCCAGCCCAAGGGTCATCAGCCCACGGCTGCGGAGCCAGTTGCACCAGCGGCCACAGGTCCAGCCTCGTCCACCCAAACTCGCCCGTCGCCCTCCCCGCTGGCGGCAGGAGCTTCGGCTTCTTCTCCTTTTGCAACACCGGGGTCGGGGTTTGGTCCCCAAACCTCTGGTCCAGGACGAAACTCGGACTTCGATCAAGCGGTCTGGAGCAGGGAGCAACCACATCACCGGGCACCAGTCGCAGATGACGCGAGGATGCCGGGATCAAGTTCTGTGCCTCCAACTCAATGGCCGCAGGGCTACGTCAGCGAGGTAAAGGACCCTGGCCCTCCAAAACGCCGAGCCGGGGCGTTGGTTGTCTTGACTGCCTTTCTCGCTGGGGCACTGGTTGTTGGAGCCATGTTCGGGTCCTATGCGGCAGGGCACCGCAACGCAAGCGGAGGCTCGGAGACCGAAAGCTCTTCGTCGTCCACTCCTGTGCGTTCAGGCAACGCGCTTGACATCCACAAGGTGCTCGACATCATCCGGCCCTCTGTAGTCACTATCCAGACCGGGACGCCCAACAGTGTTTTCGGAGGGGCAGGTTCTGGTGTGATCATCTCCGAAGATGGGCTGATCCTTACAAACGCACATGTTGTTGCAGGGGCAAGCAATCGGATCACGATCCGTTTCAGCGACGGCACCACTGCGTCAGCAGAACTCGTTGGTGCTTCTGCTGCAGATGACATAGCTCTTGTGAAGGCGGACCGAACGGGGCTCAGCGCTGCAGCACTCGGTTCCAGTGCCAATCTTTTGGTCGGGGATCCGGTCGTGGCCATCGGCAACGCGCTGAACCTCGGCGGTGACCCCAGTGTCACCAGCGGAATCGTGTCGGCCAAGGACCGTTCAATCGACGATGGGACCACATCTCTCGATCACCTGATCCAGACCGATGCTGCCATCAACCGCGGGAATTCAGGCGGGCCGCTGGTGGACTCTGATGGGCGGGTTGTGGGCATCAATACTGCGATTATCCAAGGCGCGCAGAATATCGGTTTCTCAATAGCGATTGATTCCGTGAAAGCGCTTATCGAAGAACTCCAAGCCGGTGGGGGAGATCCAACAGCGGAGACCGCTCGTCTCGGAGTTGCAACCATCAGCGCATCCTCACCTGAGCTCGACGACACGACGCGCCAACAGTTTGAGATCACAGCAACATCGGGGGCTGTGGTCACCAGCGTTGATCCGAGCGGGGCAGCTAGCGCTGCTGGGATCCAACAAGGTGATGTCATCGTTGAGATCGCTGGAGAGCAGGTCTCCACCTCTGAAGACGCAACTCGGATCGTTCGCAGCCATGAGCCAGGAGAAGAAGTTGCGGTGGTTGTTGAGCGCCGAGGTCAACGCCAGAGCATCTCGGTGAGCTTGGGCTCGTAGTCTCGCGAGGTGGTGTGGCGGCGGGCACCCCGCTAGCGTGTCTGGCTATGTCTGCAACCGAACCCGACTTCACACAGGAGCCGCCAAGCGGCCACGTCCGCGTCGTTTACCTCGGTCCGGTTGCCCCGCACTGGGAACTACAGAGCGATTTCGGAGATCGTGCGCTGATAGAGGGCTTCCGCGTTCGTATGCAGGCTCGCCTTCAGTTGGTGCCACCCCACGACCCACAGTTCCGTCGCAACCGTGAGCGCGTTGTGCGTGACGCGGAACGCGAGAACATTTTGTTGGAGTGGGATCTCGGAGTTCCAGAGGACAACTAGTCCTTTTCAAGCGGCGTTGTTAAACCGCGTTCACCCGCGGTTCGCCAACCCGAGCACATTTGTTCACTTCGACTCGGTACGATCCCGAGATGGATCAACGCGATGACCCCCATGAGGGTCCAGTTCCACAAGGCGACCCCAGCAGATTTCTGAACCGTGAACTGTCATGGCTCGATTTCAACGCTCGGGTACTTGAAGGCGCTTCGGATCAACGTGTGCCGCTGCTCGAGCGCGCAAAGTTCTGTGCAATTTTCAGTCAGAACCTCGATGAGTTCTTTCAGGTTCGGGTTGCGGGTCTGGCTGATCAGGTCATTGCGAAGGTTGGGCGGACCTCACCAGACGGAAAGAGCCCTACCGAAGCTCTCCAGGCAATCAATGAGCGCGTCGGTGAGCTCATTTCTCGGGCGGAGTATCTCTTCTTGGAGGAGATAGTTCCTGCGCTTGCCGAGGTCGGCATCGTGTTTTCGAGCTGGCGCCAACTCGACGAAGAGGACCGTGAATACCTTGTCGAGGAGTTCGACCGACGGATTTTCCCAGTCCTAACTCCTTTAGCGGTAGACCCCGGCCATCCATTCCCCTACATCTCGAGCCTGTCACTGAACCTTGCTGTGGTGCTGATGGATCCCACAACCGCAGAGCGCCGCTTTGCGCGCGTGAAGGTTCCGCCGCTGCTGCCCAGGTTCGTTGTGATGCCTGATGGTCAGCGCTTTGTTCCTCTTGAACAGGTGATCGCAGCGCATCTGGATCGTCTCTTCCCCGGCATGGATGTGATGGATACTTTCGCATTCAGAGTCACCAGAAACGCTGACCTCACTCTTGAAGAAGAGGAGGCAGATGACCTCCTTGCAGCGGTGGAGATGGAGTTGCGCCGTCGGCGCTTTGGTGCAGCGGTGCGTCTTGAGATCGACGCAAACGTGACACCTGAGGTGCGCGAACTGTTGGTTCGAGAGCTTGACCTAGACGATTCAGCGGTACACGAGTCGTTTTCTCCGTTGGATCTTGGCGGTCTTTGGGCGCTGCGAGACCTGGACAGGCCTGATCTCAAGGATCAGCCGTGGGTTCCTGTCACTCAGGTGCGGCTGGCCACAGAGGAGGATGAACGCCTCGACATCTTCTCGGTCATTGCGGACGGGGACGTGTTCGTCCATCATCCCTATGACTCATTTTCGAGTTCTGTGGAAGAGTTCGTCCGTCAGGCGTCTCGTGATCCCAAGGTGCTTGCGATCAAGCTCACCTTGTACCGAACTTCCGGTGATAGTTCTATCGTCAAGTCGCTGATTAGAGCCGCAGAGAGCGGCAAACAGGTGGCGGCACTGGTGGAACTCAAGGCCAGATTTGATGAGGCGGCCAACATCGGTTGGGCCCGCGCCCTGGAACAGGCGGGGGTTCATGTGACCTATGGGCTGGTCGGGCTCAAGACCCACACCAAGACGGTTCTAGTGGTTCGAGACGAGGGTCCTGGCGTCCGTACCTACAGCCACATCGGCACTGGCAACTACAACGCCAAGACCGCGAAGCTCTACGAGGACATCGGGATACTGACTGCGGATCCGTTGGTGGGCGCAGACCTTGCTCAATTGTTCAACTTTTTGACCGGATATGGGCGAAACGTTCAGTATCGGCGCCTGCTGGTTGCGCCTCACCCACTTCGTGAACGCTTGGGTGAACTGATCGAGCAGGAATCCAAGGCCAAGAACGGCCGTATCACCATGAAGATGAACAGTCTCGTGGATCCAGCAATGATCGATCACCTTTATGCGGCTTCACAGGCCGGCGTGGAGATCGATCTTGTGGTGCGGGGAATTTGCTGCTTGCGTCCCGGGGTTCCGGGGATGTCTGAGAACATCCGTGTGAGATCGTTGGTCGGTCGCTTTCTAGAACATTCGCGGATCTACCGTTTTGCCAACGGGGCAGGTCCGGGGGTAACTGCCACCTACATCGGTTCCGCGGATCTCATGCCCAGGAATCTCGACAGGAGAATCGAAGCGTTGGTTCCGGTTCTGGAGCCGAACCTTCAGCGCAGAATCGACGAGATTCTCGATGTTGTCATGAACGACGACGTGCTCAGTTGGGCCCTGAATGGTGATGGTCAATGGAGTCGAATCTCGCCTCAGGACGAGCCCGGGACCTTGGACGCCCATCTGAAGTTCGAGGAATTGGCCATAGCTAGGAGTCGCAGGACCGATGTAGGCGCATCTATGAGCGCCCCGAAGGTCTTGGCGGCGGGTGGCATCCTGGTTCGAGAAGGCGACACCGGCCCCGAGGTGTTGGTGGTTCACCGTCCTCGCTACGACGACTGGAGTTTCCCGAAGGGTAAGAGCGATCCAGGTGAGACCTTCGAGCAGACCGCTTTGCGAGAGGTGAACGAGGAGACCGGATACGAGGTCGAACTGCGCGGCGAACTGCCAGAAGTCCGCTATCTCGATCACCGTGGGAGACCAAAGCTGGTTCGTTACTGGAAGATGGAGATAGTTGGGGGCAGCTTCGAGATCAACGATGAGGTGGACGAGGCCAAATGGCTGCCGGTCGATTTGGCCAGATCAGTGCTCTCGTACCGTCATGACGCTCGCTTGCTGGACTCCATCACCTAGATGTCGACTGTCGTTCACCTGTTGTTCACCTGAGCATCCCCTGCGCGCTACCTCATTTACGTAACGTTCACCAGAACCTCGTCGCGTGTTTTGGAGCTGGCGTCTGTGAACTTCACGATCCGATCGGTGGCATGTTGCGTGGCGGTGCTTTGTCTTGGTGTATCCGCGTGTGGCCCGAAACTCGACAACGACGGACTGGGCCTTGATGTACCCCCAGCAGATACCAACGTTTCAGGAGCGGTCACGGTCTCCGGGTCCTCAACGGTGGAACCGATCTCTGCACTTGTGGCTGAGGAGTTCATGGCTCAGAACCGAAACGTGAAAGTCACGGTGGATGGACCGGGAACTGGTGATGGTTTCGAGCTCTTCTGCAATGGTGAGGTTGACGTTGCGGATGCTTCTCGTCCGATCAAGGACGAGGAGATCCAGAACTGTGCAGACAATGGCATTGAGTTCATTGAGCTGAAAGTGGGTATTGATGGACTATCCGTCATCACTCCTGCGGCCAACCAGATCGAATGTCTGAACTTTGCTGACCTGTATGCGCTCGTCGGCCCAGAATCGGAAGGATTCAGCCGCTGGACTCACGCTTCAGGCATCGCCGGCGAACTTGGATCAAAAACGGAGTTTCCCGACCAACGCCTGGTGGTGACTGCCCCAGGAGCAGAGTCCGGGACGTTTGATTCGTTTGTGGAACTTGTGCTCGAGCCCATGGCCGAAGCGAGGGTTGAGGCGGGAGCAGCGGACGCCGAACAAGTTGAGGGTGCTCGGGACGATTACTCGGCCCAGCCCGACGACAACGCCATCATCGAAGGTGTCATGTCCGATTCAGGGGGCCTTGGCTGGGCCGGTTTCGCCTACGCCGAGCAAGCCGAAGGTATCCATCTTGTGCCTGTGGCCAAATCTCCTGGCGCCGAATGCGTTGCCCCGACCATTGAGACGATTCAAGATGGCAGCTACCCGGTCAGCCGGTTCCTCTACATCTACGTCAACGCGGCTGAGGTAGAGAAGAATCCCGGACTTGAGGCGTTCATCGACTTCTATCTCGGTGGCCTTTCGACCTTTGTTGAGACTTCGGACTACATAGCCTTGGCCGATCAGGGCCAAACGCTCGAAGCGTGGAATTCACGCACTCTTGGTCGTCAGGGGTCTCATTGATAGCGCCAAGTGTTGATGAACGTTCCCCAGTCGTTCATCGGCGGTTCACCTCCGCCTCGTTCGAGCGTCATTTGACCTCCGTACCGTCCTCATCGTCAAACGACGACAAGACGCCTCAGGAGGCAACTGAAGTGATTTCCAAGAAGCACAGAGCATCAATTACTGCCGCTCTCGTGCTACCGGCTCTGATGCTCGGGGCATGTAGCGCCAAAGACGACAGCACCACATCCACCAACACGGATGCGCCAAAGGCCAACACCGAGGTGTCGGGCTCCATTGTCATCTCCGGCTCATCAACCGTTGAACCAATCACTGCTCTGGTAGCAGAAGAATTCATGGCTCAGAACTCCAACGTCGACATCACCGTGGACGGCCCGGGAACCGGTGACGGTTTCGAGCTCTTCTGCAACGGCGAAACCGCGATCTCCGATGCGTCTCGTCCGATCAAGGAAGAAGAGATCGCAGCTTGTGAAGAAAAGGGCATCGAGTTCATCGAGCTCAAGGTCGGCATCGATGGTTTGTCGGTCATCACCTCTGAGGACAACGAGGTGGAATGCCTCAGCTTCCAGGACCTCTACGCTCTCGTAGGTCCTGAGTCCGAAGGCTTTTCGAAGTGGACAGATGCGCAGGAGCTCGCCGCCGAGCTCGGCTCGAAGACCACTTTCCCTGACAATAACCTGGTAGTGACCGCACCTGGCGCAGAGTCCGGCACCTTCGACTCATTTGTTGAACTGGTGATCGAGGCCGCTGGTGAGGCCCGTGTCGAGGCCGGCAAGATCACTGAGGACGAGGTTGCCTCGGCCCGTGACGACTACTCGGCTTCCCCAGACGACAACGCCATCATCGAGGGTGTCACCTTTGATCCAGGTGGCCTTGGATGGGTTGGCTTTGCTTTCGCAGACCAGGCCGAAGGCGTGAAGCTCATGCCGGTCAGCGAAGAAGCCAACGGCGAATGTGTTGCCCCCACTGCAGAGACCATTCAGGACGGCAGCTACCCCATCAGCCGCTCCCTCTACATCTATGTCAACAAGGCTCAGGCTGAAGAGAACAAGGGCCTTGGCGCCTTCGTCGACTTCTACCTCGAAGGGCTTAGTGGCTTTGTTGAGTCGGCTGACTACATCGCCCTTGCTGACGACGCCGAGACCATCGCCACATGGGAAAACCGCACCGTAGGAACACGCGAAGGCTGATTGAGGACAATGAGCGCAGCAAAGGCTGGAAACATCCTTACCATTGAGGACCTATCAGGAGATGCGAGCCGCCGTTTGAAAGAACGGATCGTGCAAGTTGCCCTGACAGCCGCTGCGCTCACCTCGGTCATTGTCAGCGTTGCCATCATCTACACGTTGTTGGTGGATGCGCTGTCATTTCTTGGTTCCATCAAACTCACCGATCTAGGTGACAGTGTCTGGCTGCCGCGCCAAGGCCGTTTCGGGGTTCTATCTCCGCTGTTGGGAACGCTATGGGTGACACTCGTAGCAATTCTGGTGGCGGGTCCGATCGGTCTTGGCGCTGCGGTCTATCTCTCGGAGTACGCCAGCCCACGGGTGCGTCGCACCATCAAGCCGGTGGTTGAGGTTCTTGCCTCTATCCCATCGGTTGTCGTTGGCTACTTCGCAATCCGTTTCATTTCTCCAGAAATAACTCAGCGGCTCTTCGAGGGTTCACCCGCCAAGAACCTGATGGTTGCTGGTCTAGGCGTGGGGCTGCTCACCATCCCACTCATGACCTCGGTTTCTGAAGATGCGCTTCGAGCAGTTCCATCAAATCTTCGTGAGGCCAGCTACGGCCTCGGAGCTCGCAAGGTGACAACGGTGGTGCGAATTGTTATCCCAGCAGCGGTATCGGGTCTTGTAGCCGGCCTCATCTTGAGTATCTCCAGGGCAATCGGAGAAACCATGGTGGTGTTCCTAGCGGGCGGCAACGTGGGCACTCGACCGGGCTCGCCACTAGATGCGGGTACCACCATCACCGCAGCGATGGCATCGGTTGCCAGCGGAACCGACAACGTGAAGGGCGTCGGCAACACCTTCGAATCCATCTTCTTCCTCGGCCTGGTGCTGTTTGCCCTGACGTTGTCACTCAACGTTGCTGCTGGACGTTTCGTGCGCCGAGTGCGCCAGAAGTACTGAGGCACGACATGGCATTGACATCTCCCGAAGTGACCCAACACGTAGTTGAGTCCAAGCTCAAACAAGAAGGCTCCGACCGCAGTGGGACCGCCTTTCAGGTTCTGCTCATCAGCTGTCTGGTGATCGTGCTGGGTGCGCTAGTGGCCCTGTTGGCAAGCGTGTCCGGCGACGGCCTGAACACCCTGTCCTCAAGAGGTATAGCGGACTTCGTGCTTCGTCCCTTCTCGATCCGCCCAGAAAAGACCGGCGTGTTCCAAGGCATCGTCGGAACCGTGACCACTGCGGTGATCGTGGCGCTGTTGGCATTCCCCCTTGGCGTGGCCAGCGCCGTGTACCTTGAAGAATACTATCACGACAACTGGCTCACCCGGCTGATCGACACCGTCATTCGTAACCTGGCAGGCGTGCCGGCGGTGGTCTACGGCCTGCTTGGCTACGCCTTGTTTGTAGGCGGGCCGTTCAAGTCCTTGACAGGCGGACGCAGCGTCTTGTCAGCGGGACTTACTCTTTCGATCCTCGTGCTGCCGATCGTGGTCATCACCTCGGCCGAGGCAATTCGTGCAGTCCCCAAATCGCTACGTGAGGGCGGCTACGGCGTGGGAGCAACACGTTGGGAGGTCACTAAGACCTTGGTGCTGCCAAACGCTTTTGGTGGGATCCTCACTGGCACGATCCTTGGTCTGGCCCGAGCTCTCGGAGAAGCGGCTCCCCTGATCCTGGTCGGGGCGAACACCAGCGTTTTCTCAGGCGGTGGATGGGGGGACCTGACCGGTTCATTCACCGCGATGCCAATGATCATCTCGGACTGGTCCACCAGGCCCGCAGCCAAGTGGAACGGCGTAACTCAAGCGGCCATTCTCGTCACGCTCTTGATCGTGCTGGGAATCAACACCGTGGGAATCATCCTGCGCAACCGCTTCGACAAGAAGAAGTGAGAGACAAGTGACAATCACCGAACCAGTAGCAACTGATCCAGCTTCCGAGCATGCATTGTTCGACACCGACGACCTCGCAGTCTTCTATGGTGACTTTCGAGCTGTGCGTGACGTGAATATCGCGGTGCGCGAGAACGAGATCACAGCGTTCATCGGTCCCTCGGGTTGCGGCAAGAGCACGGTGTTGAGGTGCTTCAACCGCATGAACGATCTGATCGAAACAGCAAGGGTTGAGGGCCAGCTTCTCTATCACGGTGTGGACCTATATCACCGCGGGGTGAACCCGGTGGAGGTTCGACGTCGAATCGGCATGGTGTTCCAGAAGCCGAACCCGTTTCCCAAGTCCATCTACGAGAACATTGCCTATGGGCCACGCCTAGCTGGTTTGGCCAAGAAGGGCTCTGAGATGGATGCGATTGTTGAGCGTTCTCTACGTCAAGCTGCTCTTTGGGACGAGGTCAAGGATCGTCTCAAGGCCTCAGCGTTCGGTCTCTCTGGTGGCCAGCAACAGCGTCTGTGCATCGCTCGGGCTTTGGCTGTGAACCCTGAAGTGATCTTGATGGATGAGCCGTGCTCGGCACTTGACCCGATCGCCACCGGTCGAATTGAAGAACTGATGGTGGAAATCAAGCAGAACTACACCATCATCATCGTTACCCACAACATGCAACAGGCTGCTCGTGTGAGTGACCGATGCGCATTTTTCACCACCGAGGTGAACGAGCTGAGCGACACCAGAACCGGTGTGCTCGTGGAGTACGACCTCACCGAGAAGATGTTCTCAAATCCTTCGGATGAACGAACCGAGAACTACATCACTGGCCGATTCGGCTAGTCCGACCCAACTGTCCCGATCCAAAGTCCCCGTCAAAGTAGGGCTGGGTTCCCTAGCCTGATCTGGCAGCTCTACAACGCTGAGGAGCACGAACATGAACACCGACAATGTGAGAAAGAGCTTTCAGCAGACGCTGGAGGAGATCCGCCAAGAGATGGTCCAGTTGGCAGCAATGGTGACCGAGGGCATTCCACGCGCCACCGAAGTGTTGCTCGATATGGACCTCGCAGGAGCTCAGGAGATCATCGAAGGCGATGACCCGTTGGATGACCGAGCACTCGAGCTCGAAGAGCGTTGCTATCAGCAACTCGCCCTTCAGCAGCCGATGGCCGGCGATCTTCGCCACATAGTCACCGCCATTCGGATGGTTTCGGAGATTGAGCGTTCCGGCGATTTGGTTGTGAACATTGCCAAGGGTGCGCGTCGGATTCTTGGTACTGAACTTTCAGCGCGTCTTCGTGGCTTGATCTCGCAGATGGGCGAGGAGGCAACCTTGCTGTTTCGTCTCGCTATCGATGCCTATATGGATGAGGACGCATCGTTGGCTGCAGCGCTAGATGACCTAGATGATCGACTTGATGCAATCCACCGTGACTATGTGCAGGAGATCTTCTTGGCGCACCATGACGGCGAGCTCAAGGTTGAGGGAGCTGTTCAGCTTGCTCTAATCGGTCGCTACTACGAGCGCATCGGTGATCACGCGGTCAACATTGGTGAGAGGGTGCGCTACATGGTGACGGGGTGGCTCCCCGAGCACACCGGCACCGCTCGTGCTCAGGCTGCTTCTGTTCAAACTGAGTCTGACCAGGAACCCGTCGAGGAGTAGGGCGTGCGCAGGTCTGTCCTTCGGTCTCGAATTGATTCGTTTCGCAGCCGCTTCGACAAGACGCAGTCTTCTGATTCGGTCTCCGTGGAGGTTGCCCTTGAGCGACTCGGGACCGCAATCGATCAGCACTTTGCCAAGCAGGCGGCAACTCGAGTTACCGCAGATCGTCTAGTTGGTGCGCTCGATGCGATACCGCAAGGCATTGTTCTGACCGACTCCCAAGGCTCTGTTGTGTTTCGCAACCAGACCGCCCGTTCCTACCTGTCGGCACGTCATGGTGAGGCTCTCGTAGGTTCTTTGATGGAGGACCTCATCGCTGAGGCTGCCAAAGGCAACCCAGTGTCTCGGACAATCGATGTGTTTGGTCC
>JAGQSI010000369.1 GCA_020439605.1 Acidimicrobiales bacterium
ATCGTCAGTCTTGGAGGTAGCGCGGGAACCGGAAAGAGTGCCTTGGCACTCGCTGCTGGCCTAGAGGCAGTTCTTGAGCGCAGGACCCACAAGAGGATCCTTGTTTTCAGGCCTCTGTTCGCCGTTGGCGGCCAGGATCTTGGGTTCCTTCCCGGCGACAAGGACGAGAAGATGGGTCCGTGGGCAGCAGCGGTATTCGATGCCCTCGAGTCCATAGCAGGACCTGAGGTTGTTGAGGAGGTGACTGCTCGTGGACTTCTGGAGGTTCTGCCACTCACCCATATTCGTGGACGAAGCCTCAAGGACACGTTTGTGATCATCGACGAAGCTCAGAACCTGGAACGCGCGGTGTTGCTCACGGCGCTCAGTCGTCTGGGCGAAGGCAGCAGGGTGGTTCTCACCCACGATGTGGCTCAACGTGACAACCTGCGGGTGGGCCGCCATGACGGCATCGCGTCTGTGATTTCGGTGCTTCGTGGACATCCGTTGTTTGGTCACGTCACGTTCACCCGCTCTGAGCGTTCACCCATTGCGGCGTTGGCTACAAGCCTGTTGGATGATCCGAGGCAATAGCGTCAAAGCTGCCTAGGGCACGCGCAAAACCAGCGACTACTTGCCTACCGGGATAGTCACGCTCGCCGAGGTTTCCGTGAAACGGTCGGGTTTAACGGTGATGGTTATGGTCCATTTCCCGCCGAGTGGAAGATCGGTTCCGATCAACTGAAAATGTCCTGGCGATACCCGGACCGGGTCTCGGTTGAAGGGTCCTAGGTCTTGGTCTGGAAGTTCCAGGCTTATCTCCGCAGAGTCATAGTCGGCGCTGGCACGACCCTGGGCATCATAGATGTAGATGTGGACGTCGTTACGGCCCGGTCTTGCCGGATCGACCGTTACTGAGACCGTGCCCTCTCCCAGTTCGGCGGTAACCGATGCCGGGCCGGTTGTTCTGGAGGTTTCGGCTGGTGTGATGTTCACGAGTGCCCCGGTCACGCCAAGGACAACAACCAGGAGCGCGATCTCTGCTCTCATGAGCATCATCAGTTTCAGCCAGGGGCGTGATTGGCCAGCGACGACAGAACCGGGCGCCTCGTTGAGGGCGTCTCTTGCCACTGCTGGAACCAGTTTGAAGCGGTTCCATCCTGCGATCGCTATCACTATGGCTACGAGGAGAACCTTGGCGATGAGCACTCGGCCGTAGGTCGTACCGGTGAGCGCTGGGAGCGAGCCAACTTCGACTACGCCGAGGCCGAGCCCTGCACCTAAGACCAAGGACGATGCAACGGCCGCTAGACCCGAAAACGAGGCAACCGCTTCTGCCGAGCCCATCGTGTCGTTTGCTCTATGACGCCGATTGACTGTGGCCACGCACGCAGCCAATCCACCAAACCAGACGGTTGCGCCCAGCACGTGAACCGTGTCCAACAGGTATCCGCCAACGGCTGGTTCCATGGTGCGGGTATGGCCGGTTATGACGAAGGCGCTCGGCGCCAGCAGGGAACCAGCGAGTGCCAGAACTCGTGCTGGACCCTCGAAGGGAAGTCCCTTGGTTATGGCTAGGGCGACGAGAGCCACGAGTGCCAGTCCGAAAGCTGCGGCGATCCCGTCTCCGAGCACAAGCCCGAGCACGCCAGGGTCGAGAATCGAGGTGAGGCCGTTGCCGGTTGCGAGCGCCGCTAGCACCACGATCTGTAGAAGCGATGAGCCCACTGCCACAACAATCGCCCACACGACCATGCGCGATACAGGAGTTGGTTCTTCGCTTCGGCGTAACCATGCCGAGACGAGTACGTAGCCACAAGCCCCCATGGTTGCCCCGTAGGCGACGAACCTAAGCAGAGCGCCGCTGATCTCCAGAGGGCGATCGGCCTGATTGGAAAACGCGACGTCGCCGAGCTCGCCAGAGAGTTCACTGGCTTCGCCAACGGAGAACGAGAAGGCTCCTCTAACCGGATGCCCATCGGCTGAAATCGCCCGCCATGACACTAGATATGACCCGTTGGGCAGTCGGTCGTTGAGCGGCGTGCGAGAGGTTGTGTCCCGCACTGTTGTGGACCCTTTGTCCACGCGTCTTCCACGGGAGTTGAGCACCCT
>JAGQSI010000370.1 GCA_020439605.1 Acidimicrobiales bacterium
CAAGAACTGGGATGGGCTACTAGACGGCTTCGTAGCGGCAGTGCGCAAAGAAGATCTCGACCTCTCACTGGTCACCTTCGGCGTTGGAGATGTTCACGTCCCAGACGATGTGGCAGATCGGGTGATAAATCTCGGCCGTATCGACGACACCGAACGAGACAACGCCTTCGCCGCAGCCGAGGCCTACCTGCAACCTTCGGCCATGGAATCGTTCTCCCGAACCGTGATGGAGGCCTGGCTGGCAGGAACTCCGGTCATCGCCAACCGGGCCAGTGAGGTAGTCACATGGCATTGTGAGCGCTCCGGAGCGGGGCTGACCTACGAGGACAATGCCGATCTTGAGCAGTGCCTACGTTTCGTGGCCGATGCGCCGAGCGAGGCTGCACAGTTGGCCGAGCCCGGACGCCACTACGTACTCGACAACTACACATGGCCGGCCACGTTGGATCGGATGGAAGCATCATTGGAGAAGATGCCATGAGCTCCGATCGGGCTGAACGCATTCTGGTGGTGTCTCCCTATCCGCCCGTGCGCGATGGAATAGGCGCATATGCGGTTCAACAGGTTCGGGCCTTGCGACGCGCCGGCCACCACGTTGAGGTGTGTTCCCCTTGGCCCTCTGCTGCGCACCACCATCTAGATCTCGTCGGCCCCAAAGGCGCCAAGGCTTTGCGCAAACTGATGGCTGGATTTGATCAGGTGATCATCCATTTCCACCCCGACATCTTCTATGCGGTGCCATCCACCCCAACTTCTCGGATCTCAACGGGCATGGCCCTAGCGGCCGCATTACGAGGTGGCCCAAAAGTTGAGATCCGACTTCATGAAGTAGATGCACGCTGGGCGTCGGCCGACAAACAGGTAGAGGCTTCGTCACGGTCAGGTTTCATGGCCGAGCGGGTCTTCGCAGTGGCAGCACGAGCCACCCGTTCGGTATTTCAGGCTGCCAACGAGGTGACCGTACACATCACCGAGCATCGTGACATGATGATCGATGACTTCGGTGTTGACCCCGGGAAGGTTCGCCTCGTAGACCACGGCGAAGACTTCACTGCCCGGGTGTCCAACGACCAACAGAGTGCTCGCAAGTCCCTCGGGCTAGACCCTGAGGGCCACGTCTTTGTATGTATCGGGTTCCTGCAGCCCCATAAAGGTTTTGACCGCGCTGCCAGCGCTTTTCGGGGCCTCGCTGACCAAGGCGCATCGCTTCACATCGTTGGTTCGGTGCGGGTAGATGACCCAACAGCGATGGCCCATCGCCGTGAGCTAGAGGCTCTCGAGGCGCAGATCCCCGGGGTCCATCTCCATGTTGGGTTTGTGAGCGATGAAACCTTCGACCGTTGGATCGTCGCAGCCGACACCATCGTTCTGCCCTACCGCCACATCTGGTCATCAGGCGTCGCAGAACGCGCCAGGCTCTACCATCGACCAGTAATCGCAACCAGGGTGGGCGGCCTCGAATCCCAACTAGGAGACATAGAGGGCAGTGTCATCGTCGATGACAACCGTTCCTTGGCCGCTGCCATGGCTGCGGCGCTAGACCGATCCATAGATTCCACCCACGAACGCCCCTCACGTGCTACTGAAGCCCCCACCTGGCACTTCGATGGTCCGGTCAACCGTATGGCTGTACAGGCCGAAATCGAGCGTCGAGCAAACGCTCAACGAGGGGTCAGGGTCCGCACCAAGACCACAGCAGATGGGTCCTCGGCGCACGTGAGCCATGTTGCAAGCCCGCTACGTCGGCTTCGGCCGGTCCCGCCGCCTCCAGCCACATCAGCACGCGTCGGGGTAAGCAGCATCAAACGACTGATCAGGCGTCTAATCGCGTGGGAGATCGACCCTCTTCGAGAGCAAATGGTTGATCTCCAGCGTGCCACCACACAGGCCGCCGAGACCGCAGACGCCCGCTTGGATGACGTGGATCAGGCCAAGTAGACCTCAACGAGGGTTGGTGGCCTCAGCGATGATCCACGGAAAAGCCTTGATGATCTTGACGTCGCCAAAATGTGGGGACAAAGACGCACGAAGCTTGGATGGCGAGAAGAAGTTCACGTGCTCTGGGTCGTTGCCCCAA
>JAGQSI010000371.1 GCA_020439605.1 Acidimicrobiales bacterium
CCTTGGTCTCAATGCTTGCCATGGTCACGGTTACCGCGGTGGTTATTTACGGTCACCCTCGATTTCGTACTGTTGGAGATCTTGTTCTGGTGGTGTGTTCGGCCGTGGCTGTCGACGCCGCTATATCAACGCTGAGACACCGACTTCCTTCTCGAACTGGACCCCAGGTGGAGCCCGAACCCACATGACCACAACCTCAAGGCCCGAATGGTCCCAAAAGAGGCCAAGCTGGCAGACACTTGTCTCGGTAGGTGTTGTTCTTCTTGCGTTGCTAGCGCCGTTGCGAGCTCTGCTCTACTACCAGGGGCCTCCGATGGAGGAAGGGTTCATGTTGGTGTTCCCTGAGCGGATCCTCGCTGGCGATGTTCCACACGTGGACTTTCTTCATCTCTACGGACCAGGTTCGTTATGGATCCTCGCTGCTTGGTACAAGCTGTTTGGCGTTTCCATAATGGCGGAGCGCATTTTCGGGTTCATCCAGTTGGCCGCTGTTGTATTTGCGATGATGGCTCTGGTGCGTCCATGGGGTCGCAAGGTGATGGTGGCGTCTGGGCTCATGGGAGTGCTCCTCACGATGACCGCTATCGGTCTGACCGCACTGGCATGGGACGGAGCGGTCGCGCTGGTCATCGGGGCAGTTTGGGTCGGGCTTCGGGCTCGTCGCTGGCTAACCCCGGAACAGGTTGAACAGAACGCGTTTAGCGAGAACCGTGCAGGCCGCTTGTTGTTGGTGAGTGGGGCCTTGGCTGGTGCCGGATTGTTGTTCAGGCCTGATGTAATCGTGGCAGTGACCCTTGGCGTAGCCGCGATCTTGTGGGGCCTTGAGCGCAAGCACTGGATTCGCTGGGCAATTGGAGCTGGCGCCTTGTTGTCTCTCTACGTGTTCCACCTGATTTGGGCCGGCCCGGCCAATGCGATCAAAGGAATGTTCCTGGAACCGGTATTTGACCTGAGAGGTGGGCGCTCGCTTCCTAGGCCGCCGTCTTGGGACACCTTTGATGGCGCACTTCAAAAGGTTGCCCTATTGCGTCCACAGCCGTGGCCTCTTCCAGCCTTGGAGTCTCCGGCGCAAGCGTTCATCTGGTTCTTCTTGTTGCCCGCAGCCACGATCTTTATCGTCGGTGTAGGTGTCTGGAGCCTGCGTAGGTCACCGGACAAATGGCGGGCACGGGTCATCTTCAGCGTGGGCATGGTTGGACTGGGCCTTCTGCCTCAAGCAGTGCAACGCGCCGATACAACCCACCTGGCATGGGTGAGTTGCGTGACGCTCACCTTTTTGCCTGCAGCCATCTCGGAGTTCATCGAGCTGAGCCCTTGGCGTCGACGCCATTTGGGGCCAGGTTTGGCCATGGCGTCAGTGGCTTTGTTGTCTTTGACGGTCATTCCTCACTTCACGTCTCGTACTTATCTGGACCTGGTAAGACAAAGCGTCAACGGGAAGATCTTCGGATACCCAGTGACCTATGAAGGGCGCACGTTCTACCTCGGTGCCTCCGATATTGCTCCTGCCGCACAGCAGATGCTCGAAGACTTCGGTCCTCAAATGAGCTCAGGGGACCGGCTCTTCGTTGGAACCGCAGACCTTCGAAAGACCCCTTACTCAGACGCCTACCTCTACTACCTGTTGCCACACCTGACGCCGGGGACTCGCTACATCGAAATGGATCCGGGGATGGCCAATGCTGAAGGTTCTGAGATGGCCGAAGAGGTTGCCAATTCTGACTGGTTGATCCTCAGTCACGTATGGGATGCGTGGGACGAACCCAACGATTCTCGAGTTCTTGGCCCCGACGAACCAAACGAGGTGGTCCGCGCCAAGTTCTGTCTGGTGGGGCAGTACCGTGCACAACGAGGCGGTGGAGATAGCGACCCGGTCATGTTCGAGGTATATCGCCGCAGGGCAAAAGGCGCTGAGTGCCCGTCAGGTGAGAGCTGAGAACTAGATTCGCACCTTGTGCATGCCGTCGTCGTGGTCCCTACCTATCAGGAGGCACCCAACGTCGAGCGTTTTATGCGCACGGTGCGAGATGTTGCCCCGCAGGTAGACCTCATCGTCGCCGATGACAACAGCCCAG
>JAGQSI010000372.1 GCA_020439605.1 Acidimicrobiales bacterium
ACTGGCCAAGGCGCGTGGACGAGGCGATGATCCGGTGCTTCGTCAGATGCTCATCGATTGCTGGATTCGTCAGCAGATCCAGCGCTATCACGGCTACCGCCTTCAGACTGCCCTGTCCAAGGGAGTGCCACCTGGCCCCGAAACCTCGGTGATGAAATTGTTTGCCACCGAATACCTGCGCCGTCTCGGCAAGGCGTCCCTGCAGATGTTGGGCCCAGAAGGTCAACTGCTCTCTGAGGACTCACCTGCAGGAACGGACTGGCAGGCAAGGTTCCTGTTTGCCCCCGCCATCGGCATCGCCGGAGGATCCAACGAGGTGCAGCGCAACATCATGGCGGAGCGGGTCCTCGGGCTACCCAAGGACATCCGCACAGATCGCGACGTGGCGTTTCGTGACCTGAGTCGGGGAAAGGCTTCCCAATGAGCACTTTGGGTATGGAGGACGAATCGACCCTGACCAAGAGTCAAGCTCAACGTCGAGAGAGGGTGCTCAGAGCAGCGCTCGAACTTGGAGCTGAGGGAGGTTACGACGCAGTTCAGATGAGAGACGTGGCGACCTCTGCGGGAGTGGCGCTCGGCACGATCTACCGATACTTCGCTTCCAAGGACCATTTGTTGGCAGCGGCGATGGTCGAATGGACCCACGACCTCGAACGGCGAGTGACTCAACGCCCACCCAAGGGAGACTCGACGAGAGAGCGGGTCTCAGATGTGTTGGAGCGTGCCACTCGTGCAATGGAGAAAGAACCACAGTTGTCTGAAGCCGTAGTGACAGCGCTGCTGTCGCCTGACAAAGGTGCGGCGACATGTCAAGAAGAGGTGGCTGCTTCGATGGGACGCATCATGGAGCGTGCGCTTGGTGATGACTTCGACCCCGACTACGGCCGTCAGGTCACCCGCACACTCGGCCACGTCTGGTTTTCAGCCCTGGTGGGCTGGGTGAATGGGTGGTCGGGGATGGACAAGGTGGCCGATGAACTAGATGTGGCAACCAAGCTGGTCTTCGAATAACTGGTCTCGAGCTGTCGAGCCATTATCGGCGATGTTCAGCTTGCTTAACATTATGACTTAGGTATACGTTCGGGCTTCCATAGCATCGTTTGACGATCTATTCATCCGGAGTAACCAGTGTTCGCCAATTTCCTCATCGGTCTGAGAGAAGGTCTTGAGGCATCGCTGGTAGTTGGCATTCTGGTTGCCTATCTCGTCAAGACCGATCGCCGCCATCTTCTGGGGCGGATCTGGCTGGGCGTGGGCGTTGCCGTTGTTGTGTCCCTCGGTTTCGGGGCAGCGTTGACCTACGGCCCCAAAGGTTTGACCTTTGAAGCCCAAGAGGCAATCGGTGGCACTTTGTCGATAGTGGCGGTGGGGTTCATAACTTGGATGATCTTTTGGATGGCGCGCACCGCACGCTCCTTGCGCTGTGAACTCGAAGGCCGCCTCGATGAGGCCATTGAAGCGGGCGGATGGAGTCTGGTGCTCATGGCCCTGTTGGCTGTGGGGCGCGAAGGCCTCGAGACCGCCCTGTTCCTCTGGGCCGGCGCCGAAGCCACCGGATCCAATACCAATCCGCTTGTTGGCGGGATCTTGGGCATCGCTACCGCGGTTGTGCTTGGTGTACTCATATACCAGGGCGCACTCAAGTTGGACCTTCGAAGGTTCTTCACATGGACCGGTGCACTGCTCATCATCGTGGCCGGAGGCGTACTTGCCTACGGGATCCACGACCTCCAAGAAGCCGGGATCCTTCCAGGTCTCGACAATCTTGCCTTCGACGTTTCCGAGCAGGTTCCTCCCTCTAGCTGGTATGGGACCCTGCTGAAAGGGACGATCAATTTCAGCCCGGCCACTACATGGCTCGAAGCCATTGCATGGGTCCTCTATGTCTTCCCAACCTTGTTCTTGTTCTTCCGGACGATTCGTGGGCCAGTTGGGCCACCTCAGCCGGCTCAAACCCCTATCCAAACAACACTTCCCGGAGAGCTCACATGCGAAACCGTCACCTCGGACTCCTAGCCGCTGCCACCGCTCTGATTGCGCCACTGTCCGCATGCACAGACAAC
>JAGQSI010000373.1 GCA_020439605.1 Acidimicrobiales bacterium
TGGCTGGCGGACCACGGCTGTCAGCGCCGCAATCTCAGGCGTGAGCGTGGCGCTGGCGAGCAGACCACTGTTTGGAGTTCTCGCTGGACTCGGGTCAGCTATCTCCACCAAGTGGACCCCAATGACGTGGGTCCTCGCGGCGTTGGCACCGTTGACGCTCTTCGCTGCTCGAGCGCTTGGCCTTCCCGAACTCGGCTGGTTGGCCATCGGGTGGGTCATAGCCGCGGGAGTCAGCGAGAAACTCATGGCACGCTCGAAATAACTCCTATCTGGGAGTAGCGCCTATCTGGGAGTAGCGCCTATCTGAAGGTCTTCGCCCGCCGGCTCGTCACGCCAGACCAGAACACCATCGTTGTCGGCCGGGTCTATTCCCCTGTCCGGACGATGGGTAGTAGTTGGGAGCAACATCTTCATGGTGGGACCAACCTTCACCAAGATCCGCGACCTCACAATGGGGTTCGCCTTGGCTTCGTCAAGGTCTTTCCCGGTGCCCACAGTCAACACGAGCGGCTCGTCCGAGAGCTTCAGCACTATCCCATCGTTGCCCACAACGGAGCGCGATGCACCCAAACGCCACTTGAGCACTGACGTTTTGCCAGCTTCAATGATCCCCTGGGCAGAGGCGATCGGCTTTGAGTCCCCCACCCCGTAGGTCAACTCGTAGTGGACGACCCCACCCTCTGGAACCTTGACCGCAGCAGTGAGATCAATCGAGCGTCCTTCGACCACCTCAATTGGAACCAGCTCCACTCCGTAGGGCTTTGTGTGTTCGGATGGAGCCAACTCATTGGTGGATGTATCGACTCTTTGCATATAGGCAACGCGATCTGGATTGTCGAGGATCTCATCCACTGCCGATGGGTAGCCATCGTTCATGAATACGAACTTGCCCTCTCGGTCCTTTCCATTGCTGGAGTTCGGGTTTAGCTGCATCAGGTACTGGCTCGACCCCACCAACACAATCGAATCCTGGGCCACGTCCTCGGTGGATTGTGCCCAAACCCCCTGTATCCGACTCAAATGACGATTGAGACCAAGTCGGCCAAGAGACATGGGGACAGTCACCGCCACCATGAGCGCACCCAACGCGAGGGTCCGCCGAGCATCCTTCTTGGCCAGCACCATCAGACCCTTTGCCATCAAGATGCACAGAGGCACATACGCAGGAATCGAATAGATGGGCCCGCTGATTCGGGTCGTGAGAGACGAAATCTGAACTCCCCAGAAGGGGAAGTAGGCCAGAGGGAATGCCAAGCCGATTGCCACCAACAGCCAGGTGGAGCGCTCCTTACGGTGGGCCCACACTCCCACGGCGGCCACTGCTACCCCGAGGTATGCACCCGCGAGAAACCACGGTGTGAAGAGCGCGTTCTTGGCAGTTCCTCGTAAGGCGTAGCCGATGTTGTAGTCAAACGGCGCCAGGCCCGGCATCAGTCGGCGTTCTCCGAACCCGAACCCATCCATTGGATCTGCAACCGTTATTGGGAACTTCAGCGCAGAGCCGGTCACCGCAGCGTTGTGGGCGAGCGCCGCTACGAGCAGCGGAGCGAAACCCACGATGAACAGTCCCAGCGGGCCTAGAAGTTCCCGCCACCGTTTACGTTCGGTCACCACCAGGTAGCCACCCACGGCCGCAGCCCACACCACGGCGTCATAGTTCCTCGTGATGAACATCCATCCAAGAAGTACTCCCGCTCCAACAACTCGGCCTTTCGAGTTCGTCCTTATCCCTTTCAGGAGATTGGTGGCGAAGAAGGTGCCGAGCCCCAGGGCAAATACATAGGTGAGGCGGGTTCCGCTCTGAATTGCAAAGATCGGTGACACCAACAGAAGCGAAGCCGCATAGGTGCCCAGTCGCCGCTGCCCTGTTACCTCTCTGGCCAGCGCGTAGGTGCCGACCACAGCAAGAGCCGCCACAGCCGCTAGGACCATCTCCACCGAACCGATGATCTTGCCGATCGCGAGGGGAATTGGCCAACCAAGCGGGTACTGCGTGAAGAACTGACCGTCGTGTAGTCCGCT
>JAGQSI010000374.1 GCA_020439605.1 Acidimicrobiales bacterium
TGCATCGCTGCACTGTCGCCGGGTGCAACCTCCACCACGATCAGTGGGATCGAATAGCAGCGGGCTGCCAGCGCTGCTGCCCTCATCCGTGACATAGACGATTGATCACCGACGACCACCACTAGCAGGTCAGCAGCTCGAGTCAACCGGCCAACGGCGGCCAGCCACCCGCGCCCGCTTGGGGCGCCGATCAACCAGAGGCCTACGGCTTCTAGTTGGCGCCTCAGGCCGAACTTGGCTTCCTCGGTTTTTGACGCGAGTAGAACCGCGGCCCGTCCACCGTTGCCTACGGTCAAGACTGCTCCTCACGTAACGCGGCCAGGCCAAATGCAATTGCGATCGACCCGATTCTGGTAGCGCTGTGTGTCATCTGACCAAGGGCGAGGACCAAGAGGCCCACCGAGGCCATCCGATACCAGCCTTTACCGGAACGCACAATACGAACGCATATCGCCGCAAGCACTGCCAACACCCCGATCCCGAACAACCCATGTTCTGCCAATAGCCGGGTGTACTCGGTGTGGGCGGCGACCTGCTGAGAGCCGCGATCGAACGTGGCCATCCCAGCACCGGAACCGAAGATGGGT
Organism: Acidimicrobiales bacterium; assembly: GCA_020439605.1. Classification (GTDB taxonomy): domain Bacteria; phylum Actinomycetota; class Acidimicrobiia; order Acidimicrobiales; family Iamiaceae; genus Aquihabitans. Next base: position 588 of record JAGQSI010000374.1, read on the forward strand.
TTAGCGAAGAACAGTTCGACATCGGCTACGGCGATGTCCCACCGGTTCGTGGTATCAGTTGAGGTAAAGCGTTGGTCAGATGCCCCGTCGGTGAAGGCACCCGCCCATGACATGATCTGGATGCCGATGGCCAATAAAACGCCAGCAGCAACAACGGTTCTCAACCGTTGCCCAGACGTCAGCAAGGCCACCAATCCAGCAGCGGCCAGCGCCAGTACCAGCCCGAACACTCCTCCGCGCGAGAAGGTGAGAACCATCTGGCTAACAAGCCACACCGCTGCGGTGATCGCAATCACTCGCAACCGCCAAGACACGCCTCGCTGAAACGCAACGAGCACAGACAGCAGGGCCCCAAGGGCCATGAGCGACGACACTTGATTGGGACCAAAGCCTGCAGAGGCGTCGAGGTTGCCCTCATTGGTCCACTCAAGATCTGATGCCCGGAGCGTTCCGAGGGTTGCCGATGCAGTCAGGGCCACGATCGGCCCGAGCACCACTAGGTAGAGCCCCCGAACTTCTGCCAGGGTGAGGCGAAGACTCCCCCATGCCGCCACAATCGCCGCGAGTGCCAACAGGCCTGCCAGATTCGCCGCAGCATGTTCCCTCCCCGCGGCCCCCATCCTCATGATGGTGATGGCAGCCCCTGGCGCGAGCAGCGCGGCCAGGACCAGACCCAGCGTCCGATAGCGCGACTCCTTCGCAAAGCGCACTGCTAGGAATATGGCACCGACGATGACGGCGTACTTGGATGCCTCGTATGGGCCCTTGGCGTTAGTCGCCCGCCACAGCACGTCTGACACCCCCGCGTACGCGGTGACAGTGACGATCGCAGCCGGACCCCGCGCAAAGATGCCGACAGCGAGCACTGAGACAAGGACCACGCCCATGTGGAGGGTTGATGCCACCCACGACTCAGTCATCACCAGGCCAAGAAGAGCGCTGGACACAACCCATGCCAACCAAGCTCCGGGTGTGGACAAGCGGACCAGACCCACAGACACGTCGTTCGGGGCACGCGAAGCCGGAGAATTGTGCCGAACGTCCGATGTGACCGGCACCGGGCCCGCCATACGGGCACTTGACCGCCGAACTCCTGTCGGAGACACAGCACCTACCTCTACCATGGCGTCGAGCCTACGAGGTGGCCGATGGAGGTCTTGAAGTATGCCTGATTGGCGCCCCCTCACAGAGGATGTCCGACCCGCTACCGAATCAAAGCAAAGGCCGACCGTCTGCTTTGTTGGTCCGATGGTGGGGCGAAATCCAGGTTGGGTTACAACACAGGGCGAGATCCTGGCCGACCAGTTCACCAACGAGGGATGGACCGTTCAAGAGACCTCGCGGCTACCAAGCCGGCCATTGAGGCTGCTTGACACGGTGAGCTGTCTCGTGCGTTGGCATCGGCGAATCGACGTTGTGGTGCTATC
>JAGQSI010000375.1 GCA_020439605.1 Acidimicrobiales bacterium
CGTTCTATGCGTGGATGTGTGAAGAAGTGTTCGGGGTGTTGCCATCTCGGGTCCAACTGTTGTTTCTGGGAGACGGTGTAACGGTGAGCACCGTGCCCACGGAGCAACAGATTCGCGGGTTGAAGTCCAGGGTGAGAGGCCTTTGGCAAGCAATCGAATTGGCGTGCGAACGCGAGGATTTTCGCCCCAAACCGGGCCCGCTGTGTGATTGGTGCAACTTCCGCGAGTTCTGCCCAGCCCAAGGAGGTGATATTTCTTTGGTGGCCAAGCCATAGGCTCGCTGTGTGAGCGAAGCCGACCAGACCTCTAATGACCAGCCGGCGTCGCTGGCGGACAACATTGGGCAGGGCCCCGACGATGTCCGGTCTCTGGATATGGAGCCTCCAGGATCGGTGGCCCGCTTCGACTCGGCCGTCGACGAGGCATGGGGTCGAGTGTTTCGCGGGCACCCGCTTGCCGATCGCATCTTCTATATAGCGTCCGAGGTTGGCGACTTCAGCGTCCTGTGGCTGTTGATTGCCGCGGTCCAGGGCCTTGGCAGCGACGATGATGCAGACGAGTCCATTCGCTTCGCCCTTTTGATCCTGGGCGAGTCGATACTCGTGAACCAAGGTGTCAAGCGCCTGTTTCGTAGAGCTCGACCCGAAATGGGCGGCGAGCGGCCCCATCACGTGCGCACCCCCAAGACATCCAGTTTCCCAAGTGGTCACGCCAGCTCCGCTGCCGCTGCCGCCTACCTGTTGAGCCTCCGTTCACCTCGCATGCGCCCACTCATCTATCTGCTCGCTGGAGTGGTGGCCACCAGCCGAATACATGTGAAGGTGCACCACGCATCAGATGTGGTTGCTGGAGCAATCGTCGGCACCACCTATGCACGGATCGCCAGCCGCTACCTGCCAGTTGGTCCAGGCCAAGCCCGACACACCAACCCCAACCGTCAACCCTGAGTATCTCGATGAGCTCCGACTTCCAAGAACAAATGAACCCAGTTGAGGCGCTGATGTGGAGCCTCGACGCGGACCCGGTGCTGTCGTCAACGTTCGCCAACATCACCTGGCTCGACCGTGCGCCGGACGCTGAGCGGCTTCGGCGCCGGATGTGGCGTGCCACACGGGTGGTTCCACGGCTGCGGCGCCGAGTAGTTGAAGGTTTCGGTCCAACGCCGCCCTCGTGGGAGGAAGACCCGGACTTCGATCTCGACTTCCACCTGAAATTCGTCACCTTGCCACCGGGCGCTACCGATGCCGACGTTCGGGCATTCGCCGTTACCCAAGCAGCCACCCCGTTCGACCGAAGCCGCCCCTTGTGGGAGTACGTGGTCCTCGACGGACTCGCCGATGGGCGTGCCGCCATGGTGCAGAAGATGCACCACACCATCACCGATGGCAAGGGTGGCATCCGGATGTCGATTGAGTTCATCGACCTCGAACGCGACGCACCAGAACCACCGCCAATACCCGGCGAGCAATACCCCGATGGGCTCGGCAAGAACTGTCGCACGGGCACCGACTGTGACGGCATCGCTGGTGAACGCACTGAGGGTGAAGGCGCTGAGGGTCGATCCCCTGAAAGCGCAGGTAGAAGCACCATTGGTGTGTCTGCTCTACCCAGCCTCAGCTCTTTGCAGGCTCCGTTGGCATCGGCGTTCAGCTCGTTGCTGAGCAGTGCCAAAGATCCAGTAGGAACCGCCAACCAAATTGGATCGCTCATCTCTACCCTGCCCGCTGAAACAGCTGCCACGGCCAAGTCCCTGGTTCGCCAACTCGGTGTTACCGACAGCGCACGATCGCCACTGTGGCGCGAACGCTCCTTGGATCGGACCCTCGAAACCTTCGACGTTTCGCTCGAAGACACCAAGGTTGCAGCCGCCAATCTTGGTGGAAGCGTCAACGATCTGTTCGTCGCTGCCGCCGCTGGTGGCGCCGGCGCGTACCACCGTCGCTTCGGCATCGACATAGATGAGCTGCGCATCTCGATGCCGGTGAGCAACCGCACCGACCGCTCCCCCGGTGG
>JAGQSI010000376.1 GCA_020439605.1 Acidimicrobiales bacterium
GTCGCAGACCTCTACGACATGATCCACCCCAACGCCAATGACACCCTCACCGTGCGTTCGGTGTTCATCATCGGTCCGGACAATGCGGTAAAGCTCATTCTCACCTACCCGGCTTCAACCGGGCGCAACTTCGATGAGATCCTCCGCGTGATCGATTCCCTGCAGCTCACCGCCGACTACAAGGTTGCAACCCCTGCGGACTGGAACAACGGCGAGGACGTAATTATCTCACCTGCGATTTCAGATGATGACGCCAAGGACCTCTTCCCTGCTGGTTGGGACACCAAGAAGCCCTACCTTCGAGTCACCCCGCAGCCAAACAAGTAGCACCCTGCTTTTCAAGTAGAACCGTTATCGGGGAGGGGCCATGGTGGTGGCCTCTTCCCCGATGGGGCACGATTGAGCAATGGCTCTCGACCCATCCGACCTCTCAGATGATGTTCTAACTTTTCTCTCTGAGTATCACCTCGCAACCCTGACCACTTCTCGCCCTGATGGGTCACCCCATGTGGTTCCAGTTGGGTTCAGCTATGACCAACAGACCCAACTGGCCCGGATCATCACTTGGGCACAAAGCCGCAAGGCCCGAAATGTTGCGGAGTCACCATTGGCCAGAGTGGTTCTGTGCCAAGTTGATGGCGGCCGTTGGCTATCGCTCGAAGGCAATGCGGTACTGAGCAGTGACACCGATCGGGTGGCCACAGCAGTGAAACGCTACGCCCAGCGTTACCGCCAGCCCGGCGAACGAGAAGATCGAGTGGTAATTGAAGTCTCAGTGGACCGGATCCTCGGCCACGGCTAGGACGTGCTTCGGACTCAGACGATCAAAGCAGCCCTAGAGACTCTCTATGGGCTCTAGATGGCCTGCAGCGTGGCCAGGTAAGGAACGACCTCATCTTTGAGTTCGTCGACCCGGTCCTCAGGCACTGTAAAGGTGGCGAGCGCAATTCCATCTGCTACCTCTACGGCTGAAGCAAAGAAACGGATGCTCTGCGATTGAGCGCTTCCTGAATACTCAAAGAAAGCCGCCTGTTGTCCAATCGTGTTGACCCGCAACTCGGCCTCGTGAATCTCAGCGTTCTCAAGAATGCCGCTCAAGCTGAGCTCAGTGTCGTCAATGAACTTCTGAAGGCCGCCCACCGCCGGGCTGACCAACACATTCACGTTTGGCGCAAAGCCACCCTGGGCATCGGCGATCATCCAAAACGATGCCTGAGCTCCGCCAGGAATCTGTGAACCATCTTGGGTTGTCCAGCTAGGACCAACCTGGATTGCCCAACCCTCTGCCTCGTTGGAGAACAGGTCTCCTCCGGGGTCAGCAGGCAGGTCCGGATCCTCCGATGGTTCCTCGGTCGGACCTTCTTGTGGGTCTTCTTCTGGTTCATCGGCCGTGGTGGTTGTAGTTGGGTCCTGCTCGGAGGCCTTAACAGTGGTGGTTGTATCGCTAGAGGAGTCCGAGGATTTGGCACCATCGCCAGAATCCACGCCGCACGAAGCGAAAGCGATAGTTCCTACGAGTAGGACCGACAGAGCGCGAAGAAAGTTAGTGCGGCTAGCCATGATCGCGGCAGCTTTTCACACAATCATCGTTTGGGCAATACCGCTCGGGGGTTGAGCTATTCCTCTGGTTCGACTTCCCAGGCTTCGTCCTCCACCTTCCATTTGAGCTCGCGTTCCTCGCTTAGGCGCTTCCAGTCACGAGCGTCTTCGGGCGAAGCGTAGGGTCCCAGAGCGTTGTCAGGGTCATCTCGCTGCTCGGCACTCTCGGCTCTTTGGTGGGTGAGACACCAGTACCAATCGATAGAGGTCATGGTCTGACCATAACGACCTACCGCCGATCACGAAACCAGCACTACAGCCAAGTGATACGTGCGCGCAGCGGACTGGCAGGGCACTCGAAGCGCCATCGGCTTACCAGCACAGGTTCTCAACATGTCAGCCAAGAATTGGTTGGATGCTCTCAACCTTCGTTCCCGGGTGGAGACCGCCACGCCGCGCTGGGAGTCAA
>JAGQSI010000377.1 GCA_020439605.1 Acidimicrobiales bacterium
GTTGGTGGTGTCAACCCCAAGAAGGCTGGCACCGATGTGGATGGGATTCCCGTCTACGGCTCAGTAGCCGAGGCCAAAGCCGCCACCGGCGCCACCGTTTCATGCGTGTTCATTCCCGCCCCCGGCGTGAAAGCAGCGGTGCTCGAAGCTGCTGAGGCCGGCATGGAATTGGTTGTGGTCATCACCGAAGGAGTGCCCGCCCAGGACGAGGCATGGTTCTTCAACAAGGTGAAGCGTGACTATCCCGGAACCCGGATCCTCGGACCCAACTGCCCGGGCATCATCAGCCCCGGAAAAGCCAACATTGGCATTACCGCTGGTGAGATCGCCAAGGCTGGTGGTCCGGTGGGGATCGTGAGCCGCTCCGGTACCCTCACCTATCAGGCCCTCTACGAGCTCAAGCTCCAAGACATTGGTGTCACCACCTGTGTAGGCATCGGTGGAGACCCGGTTCCGGGAACCTCGTTCATCGATTGCTTGGAAGCCTTCGAAGCAGACCCCGAGACCAAAGCAGTGATGCTCATTGGTGAGATCGGTGGCTCCGCTGAAGAAGAAGCGGCAGCGTTCATCAAGGAAAAGATGACCAAGCCTGTCTCCGCCTACATCGCTGGGGTTACTGCGCCTCCCGGAAAGAAGATGGGCCACGCAGGCGCCATCGTCTCGGGTGGTAAGGGAACGGCTGCAGCCAAGATGGAAGCCATGGAAGCTGCTGGCGTGAAGGTCGGTGCAAACCCGACCGAAGCCGGCGAATTGATGGTCGAGATTGTGCGAGGCCTAGGGCTCTAGAGCACACGGTTCGACTACGAACGCGAAAGTGGCCCGCCCATTTCTGGGTCGGGCCACTTTCTCGTTTTGGATGGTCGAATCCTTAGAGGCCTTGCCCTACTGATTCGGGTTGGCGAGGGTTAGAAGGGGGTAGGGGGCGCCCCGCTGCCGGAACCGAGCGACGTGGAACTATCCGCATCGTCCTTGCCGAGGAAACCGCCATAGATCATCCCGCCGCCAAGGAGTACCGCGAGGTAAGCGCCGAAGCCGAGGAAGTCGGTCTCGGAGATCAACTTGATGAGAACTAGTGCTCCAACCGCAATGGTTGCGAAGAACGTGAGTTGACCCCATGGCAATGGCACCTCTGGCAACTCAACATCGGTCACCTTTCGCACGATTATCACGGCGATAAGTGCGAGGGCCAACAAGAGCGCCAATAATCCCCAGAAGGAGTTGGGTGACTGAACCCCCGAGCGGGTCTCCGAAATGCCGAACATCGAAACCTTGTGCCAAGGTAGGAACAGCAGGTTGATAACCATGGCTATTGCGGTACCACCGATGATTTTGTCGCTCAGGGTGAGCTTTGAAAGGTCCATTACTGGTCTCCTGTTTGATCGTTGGTTACAACCGTAACCGTGTCGGTGCCTGCCGGTTTGGAAATGTGGGTACAAGGTCTGCGTCAGTAGGGCCGATCGTGCGGTTGGCTAGTAGCGTCTCGGCACGTGCGTGTAGCCGTGTTGGTGTCTGGAACCGGATCAATCCTTGACGCGATGGTTGCCGATGGCATCGACATAGCGCTAGTGGCCGCCGATCGTCCATGTAAGGCGCTCGATCGGGCCGCTGAGGCCGGCATCGCAGCAGAACTCGTGCAAAGAGACAGCTTCGACAAGACCTTCGATCGCGATGGCTACTCGCAGCGCTTTGTCGATGTGCTCAACGCCCATCACATCGATCTAGTTGCCATGGCTGGGTTCGGCACGATCTTCGGTGCGCCAATGCAACAAGCATTTGGTGGGCGAATCATTAATACCCATCCTGCACTGTTGCCATCGTTCAAGGGGTGGCACGCAGTTCGAGCTGCCCTGGACTACGGGGTGAAGGTGACCGGCTGCACGGTGCACATTGCAGGATTGGATGTGGACACGGGACCGATCCTCGCTCAAGAAGCGGTGCCGGTGCTCGAAGGCGACACCGAAGAGTCGCTCCACGAAAGAATCAAAG
>JAGQSI010000378.1 GCA_020439605.1 Acidimicrobiales bacterium
TGATCCGTGGGGACCGCCGTTCGCTGGCTCGGGCCATCACGTTGGTTGAATCCACCCTCTCGGACCATCGGACTCGAGCAGTTGAGCTCGTAGATTCGCTTCTCCCCTACACGGGTAAAGCTGTTCGGATTGGGATCAGCGGCCCGCCAGGAGTTGGTAAGAGCACCTTTATCGAGGCCTTCGGAATGCACCTGTGCGGGCTCGGGCTAAAGGTGGCGGTACTGGCCGTGGATCCATCGAGCAGCCGAAGTGGCGGATCCATCCTCGGTGACAAGACCCGCATGGACCGCCTGGCACGGGACACCAATGCGTTCATCCGCCCCTCCCCTGCTGGGACCGAACTCGGCGGAGTGGCTCGGCGGACACGAGAAGCAATGCTGGTATGTGAGGCTGGCGGATTCGACGTGGTCATCATCGAAACCGTTGGTGTTGGTCAAAGCGAACTCGCAGTTGCTGACCTGGTGGATGTCTTCGTCTTGTTGGCATCGCCGAGCGGCGGCGATGAGCTCCAAGGAATCAAGCGCGGGATCATGGAACTTGCAGATCTGGTGGTCGTGACCAAGGCCGATGGACAACTCGCATCGTCGGCCAACCACGCCGCAGCAGACCTACGACGGGCGCTACAGCTGCTACACCCCCGCTACGAGGGGCTCAGCGTAGATGTGATCTTGGTGAGCTCACCCAACAACATCGGCATCTCAGAGGTCTGGGAACATGTCCGTTCCATCCAGCAGCACCTCAAGGATTCAGGACAGCTAGATACTCTTCGTGCCCACCAAGCCACAGCTTGGATGTGGGACGAACTGCGCAGCGGACTGATGGACCGATTCAGATCCGATCCTCATACCAAAGCCCTGCTCGCAGAACTCGAACCAAAGGTGCGCCAAGGTGAACTAACACCCACTAGTGCTGCTTTGAGGCTCCTCGGCGAACCAGAGGAGCACTGATAACTGCGCACAGTACGTCGACAACCACAAAGATGATCCTGGCTCCAACAGCGGTAGTGATGGCAATTGTCTTAGGTGCCCCTGATGCCGCATAGAGAACCGTCTCTCGGATCCCTGCTCCGGTAGGAACCGGAACCGCTAGGAAACCCACCACCCACGCCAACATGGTGGCAAACATCATCCGGGTGAAGCTGATGTCATTGCTGATCGAGCGAGACACCGCATAGGTGGAGAAACCGAGGAACAGCCAGGTGGGGATGTAGCGGGCGACCAACATCAAGGACTGGCCCCACCGGGGAACAGCTACGTCTATGGAACGACCGGTGACTCTCGAAACCAGTCCCAGACCCCACTCGAGCACTGCGTGATGCAAACCAACCACACCAACCGGCAATGCCAACAATGCGAGCATCCATGGACTGAAACCGCCACCCGATATGGCGAAGGGCATGAAAGCCGCGGCCGTAAACATCCCGGCCAGATACAACATGCCCAGTGACAGCGCCACGCTCGTGAAAGCTGCTGCCTTCGGCACCCCACCGCGGCGTGCCAGCTCTCCACGACCCAACACCGGCCAAACCCCACCCGGTAGGTACTTGCCGATCTCGCCCACGTAGAACCACGGAATCACCCGCCGAAGTGGAACATCTGTACCAAAGGTCGACAGCACGTATCGCCAGCCCCAGCCGATGCTCGTCATCCCGGCAATCGCGGATAGGGCGGCCACTACCAGCCAGATGACTTCGGCATCGGCCAGTTCATCTGACACCCGAGGCCAGTCCGCCACCAGACGTTTCACCACGAAACCGATTGCGAGTACGCCAAGGATAAGACCCACTGCGGTAACTATGCGAGTGGCTCTACCGCCGCCTTTTGGTTTGGGCTCGCCATCGTCGAACTCAGAGATGTCGCCGCCTTCGCCACCGTCGCCGTGGACCAACGCTGTCTCTACGAGGGCCTCAACCACCTCCTCAAGAAGGGGATGCTCATCGAGGATGTGATGTTGCGGTTCGTGCTCGCTCAAGGAGTCACCTCCG
>JAGQSI010000037.1 GCA_020439605.1 Acidimicrobiales bacterium
CCATGGGGACCAGTTCGACGTAAACCACTTCGTCGGCAGCCCCGACGAGAGGAACACCCACCGCAACAACGGGACCCACCTCAAGATTGAGTCGCTGACGCGAAGCTTCACCTCGGTCCAACAACTCGATCATGGTCGGCGAAACAACCGATGGGTCACCGGTGACCGAACTAGACAGCCATTCATCCCCTACCCGCAACAGGCCATAACCCGGAGCCGTGGTTTGAGCTGCCCGTAGAGCCACTGCAGGGTCATCTGGATTGCTGGTCAAGGCGCTGTCGAGCACACGGGCGTTTACGAACGCCTGACGTTCCGCAACTCGCTCACGTTGAGTGATGAGACTGACCCTGGTCACCTCGTAACAAACCAACGCCAACAGCACCGAGACAGCCAGAGCCATTCCACCAAAGGCAACCATGGCCCGCGCCCGTAAGGGCAGACGCCACGGGATGAGGCTCTTGGAACGGCGCGAGGACTGCGCGGATTCGCTCTCGCTTCTTTCGGCCATATGCCCAAGATTGCCACGGGTAGCGTGTCAGATGTGACGTTGAGGACAGATTGGAATCCAATCCTGCGTCAGGAGTTCGATAAGCCCTACTGGCAGGACCTTCAGAAATTTGTGGCCAATGAGCGGCGCAACCATATGGTTTACCCACCCGAGAACGAGGTTTTCGCTGCCCTGCACCAGACGCCATACGAGTCCGTCAAGGTGGTCATTGTCGGTCAGGATCCCTACCACGGACCCAATCAGGCGCACGGACTGTGCTTCTCAGTGACCAGGGGTACGAAGGTACCGCCATCGCTTCGCAACATCTTCAAGGAACTCCAAACCGACCTTGGAATCGATCCACCGGGCCATGGCTGCCTACAGGGCTGGGCACAACAAGGCGTGCTGTTGTTGAACACAACCCTCACGGTGCGGGCCAATCAGCCCGGTTCGCATCAAGGTAAGGGGTGGGAAACGTTCACCGATGCCGTACTGGGCAAAGTTGCTGCCAAGAACAAACGAGTGGTGTTCATTCTTTGGGGTGCGTCCGCCCGACGAAAGAAGTTTCTCGTGGAGGTTGGACCTCACGTCGTGATCGAGTCAGCTCACCCATCACCTCTCTCTGCTCGCAATGGCTTCTTTGGTTCAAAACCGTTCTCAAGAACCAATGCCGCTCTATTGGAAGCAGGACGATCCATCATCAGTTGGGACCTCACAGATTCAGCGGTGTCAAGCACACAACGCTGAAGTCGGCCAACATGTGTCAATGGAGATCATTCCCTTTGGGGTCCTGAGCGAACCTGATTCGAATGGACGTCGTCACGTGGACGTTGTGTCGATGCAAAGCAGTTCTCTCGAAGTGTCGATCCTGACGCTCGGTGCAACTCTTCAATCCATAGAGGCCCCGGACCGCTACGGTCGCCGTGACCACGTGTCACTGCATCTGAGCACCGCCGACGACTACCTGCGAGCCGCTACAACCAGCTACCTCGGTGCCACCTGTGGAAGGTGGGCGGGACGCATCGCAGACGCAACCTATGGGTTGGACGGCCAAAAAATTCGAGTCGACGCCAACGAAGGGGACCACCACCTCCACGGTGGAACTCGGGGGTTTTCATCTCGCATCTGGGAGATCGCATCCACACAGTCAGACGACGACGGTGGGGTGGTGGTGTTGGCACTCAACAGTCCGCACGGAGATCAGGGACACCCCGGCAATGTGGATGTCACCGCCACATTCGAACTTCATGGACACGCATTGTCCATCTCCTATGAAGCCACCACCGATGCTCCAACGGCTTGCAACATCACCAATCATTCCTACTGGAACCTTGCGGGTTCTGGGGCCGGCGAAATAGAGGGCTCAATTGGAGATCATGAGCTAAGAGTCGCGGCAGATGTGGTCCTGCGCAACGACTACCGCAACATTCCCTCTGGCCCGCTGCGACCGGTTCAGTCCACCCCGTTTGACCTTCGTGATCCTCGCCCCCTAGATCAGGTTCTGGTCGATACCGGCGGTCTGGATCTGGCATACAAGGTCAGGCCCGATGAAGAACTTGGTGCACCTGATGGCCTGCATTTTGCAGCGGAACTGCACCATCCCGGAAGTGGCAGAACCTTGACCCTCGCCACCGATCAGCCGGCGCTTCAGGTGTATTCCTCTGAGAGACTCGGACCACCGTTCCAACGACGCTCTGCTGTTTGTCTGGAGGCCCAGAGGTTCCCCAACTCGCCAAATAGACAAGACCTTGGACCATCCATCTTGAGGCCTGGTGAACACTTCTTGGCCACCACCCACCTCACGTTCGGGGTTCGCTAACCCGTCGCTAACCCTCGAGTGGCCACACCTGTTGATAGGTGTCCCACCAACGTTCGATCATCGCTGGGTCAATAGACGCTGTGGATGCTTCGGCTGGCCATTTCCTGGGGGCAACACCGGTGATTGTGGAACTGGCTTCACCATCGGTGAGACACGAGATGACCCGCAGCTCTTTATCGCACAGTTCGTAGATGGCGAGCTGACCCCATCTGGTTCCCGCCTTAACTGCTCGGCTTCGAGACCAGTTCAACACCCCGACGCCCTGTTCGAAATGACCGCTCTGTGCGTCGATACCCGTTACCGGCATCCAGGATCCACCAGGCACTGTCTCGTGGATCCACGCCAACAGTTGCCTCAGAAGTTTCTTGTTGCGGCTCGGAGATTGCGGCACTGCTCCAGGGTCTTGAGAAGTGAACACATGGATGGTTGATCCCGCCACGAGCTCAACCGGGTCGGGCCCGGCCAACACCATGGTTCGGGCATCGCTCCCCCACCCAACGAGTATCGAAGCGAGCCATCCGCTGGTGAGTTCATCAGTTCTGTCGCGTGGCATTCCACCAGTAAACCTTTCCCCCACCATGAGTTGCAGTACGCGTTTGGCCTACGGTCAATAGGTCACCAACTCGGAGCCTTCAATGACAGACACAGTCCCTTTCCCAGCCTGGCCCAGCGTAAAGGTCGCCCCGGTACGCGGGATTGAGCTTGCGTACGAAACATTCGGCAACAACAGCGACCCGACAATCTTGTTGGTCATGGGTCTTGGAACCCAGATGATTGCTTGGCCAGATGAGATGTGCGAGGCCTTGGTCTCCGAGGGCTTCCACGTAGTGCGATTCGATAATCGAGACGCCGGACTCTCTACGTTCATCGATTCGCCACCACCGTCGATCAGCGACATTGTGATGCGACGAAAGGTGGCCTATTCGATTGATGACATGGCCGCCGATGCCTTTGCTCTTGTAGATCACCTGGGCATCGACAGGTTCCATCTTGCTGGTACTTCCATGGGCGGGTTCATCAGCCAAACAATGACCCTCAACTCGCCCGAACGCATCAAGAGTCTCTGCCTTTCGATGACCTCCACCGGTTCCAAGCGGGTAGGGCGCCCCACCCCCAACGTGATTCGTCAGATGGCATCGGCAAAACCGCCAACCAATCGCCAGGGCGCCATGGACGAAGCAATAGAGAACTGGAGATTCCTTGGCACCCCATCACGACTCGATGAACCTCGGATCCGTGAACTCGCAGGGATTGCCTGGGATCGCAACCACGATCCAGCCGGTCGTTTACGCCAGTTGGGAGCGATCATGGCTCAGCCCGACCGCACCAAGGCGTTACGAAACTTGAAGGTTCCAACACTTGTGGTGCACGGACTTGAGGACCCTCTGGTGTCCGTCACCGGCGGGCTTGCTCTGGCCAAGGCCATTCCCGGAGCAACTTTCATTGGCCATCACGGCGCCGGCCATGACCTTCCTCGCTCGATGTGGCGCGAACTGACCGACGACATGATCCGCCACATTGCAGCGCTCAACGCTGGTTAGCAGCAGCCTCGTCAAGCATTGCGAGCAATTTCGTAACTGTGTTCCAGTTGCGAACGGTGATGAGTTTGTATTCCGGCCTGGCCACAAGCTTGGACAGTTTCGACTTTGTGCGCTGGTCGCTACGGCGGGCGAAGTAGGCCACCCCATCTCCGGACCAAGCCTGATCGACCCCCTCGCGCAACTCAACCACGCTCATCAACTGATCAACGCTCAACGGTGACCTCACGAAAAGGGCGTCACAGTGATACGTGTCCTTCGAAGGAGTGAACAGATTCGGGGCATCGGCAACCGATTTCGCCAACTGCTCGTGGCTTCTGACCGCCACCTTGATGGGCATGTCCAGCTCAGTGGCCAGGACTTCTTCGATCTGTGCTTCTAGATCGGAAGGGTTCTGTGAGGAACGGAAGATGACGTTGCCCGACTGTATGTAGGTGACCACATCTTCGAAACCGGCTTCGTTGAGCACTCGACGGAGATCAGCCATGGGCAGAGAACTCTTGCCGCCAACGTTGATTCCACGCAGTAGTGCCAAGCGCATGTCTGAGCTCACGGTTTCACCGTAGCGGGCCTGTTCTGGAGCGCTCTTCAGTGCAGCTGTTTCGTCTCCCTGCACACGGTGCCATCATGGACCCATGCGTGCATGGATCATCCGCGGTGGCGAGGGCGGCGAAGCGGTGGACAGGTTCATCGACGAGTCCATCATCGGATTGGGCTATGGCGAAGTTCCAGACCTCGAGAAGGTGGATCGCTGGGACATCAAGACCGCCCTCGACAATGCTGGATACTCGAACCCCGAGGCCCATGCCGACACGTTGATTGCGTTCCTTCACGAAATGGTGAATGGCGATGGCGTGTTCATGTCCGATCCCAACCACGGAGATGTGGTGGTAGGTGTGATCGACGGGCCCTACAACTGCGCCAGCTACCTCGAAGCACACGAGTACCGTCATCGCCGCAAGGTTCGCTGGATCGCTCGCCACGACCGCTCCGCGCTGCCTATCGTGCTCAATGACACGGCTCGGCAACGTTCTGTACTTCGACGAGTTGACTCCCCTTCTATACGCACCCACATCGATGCGCTCGAATCTGGAGCGCTCGGGCGTCCCGCCACCCAAAGAAGCGCGCCGCGGGCGCCACGAGTACCGGGGTCTGCTTCGGGTTCTGCCAGCAGGCCACGTCGTAGCTCGGCATCGTCACCGAAGAAGCCGGTGATCGCCACTCGACGCTGCGACGGGTGCTACCAGACCAAGCCCGTCACCCAGTTCGACGGTGACGAAACGCTGTGTCGAGATTGCGCCTGAACCGCCTTCAGCGCGCAACTATCTGAGACAGCGTCAGCGAAGCGAGACAGAGTTCCTGTCGTGGCGAAATCTCGAAGATGAGCCCAGATGCCCCGAACGGTGTGGGCGTGAGAAGTACTCGATCATGACTTCCTCGAAGGTCTCGGTCCCGTCCGTGGCCAGCGGGTTTGGAATGGACAACGAAATCGAGGCGTGATCGATCCGAGGTGCTCTCGCCGTAGGCGTAGATCATCGGAGGGCGTTCACTCCACGACGTAGAGGCTTGTACTCCCACCAGATCGAGCACATAGGTGTCCTTCGCCAAGGGCTCTTCAAACACTAGGACAACAGAAGCCGTCGATTCTCCAGCAGTCCAACACGCCCCACCAGTCGCTGTTCCTGCAGTGTCCACGTTGACAACGCTCTCCAGCGTGACTGCGTTGGGATCCAAGGTGCTGAGATCCAATACCGCGCGGGGTTCTAGTTTCACCGGTCCAACCAATCCGCTTGGATCAACTCCAAGAAGCGGTCCATCAGGATTGTTGAACTCAAGTCCATCCACGCCAAAGGTGATGGTGCGAGATAGCAACGAGTACCGGGCCAAGAGCGCTGGAGCGAGGTCCTCTCCTGCGGCAATATCGAGCATGGTTGCGTCTGGTTCTTCCGCAATGGCCATGCGGTAGCTGCCCATGAAGCGATCCCGGTAGGTCTTGGCGCCCATCGGTCCCATGTTTGGGGCTTCGGCCGCCTGTCCGATGAGCCCGGTTACTACAGCAATTCCAAGGGCTAGGACTGCTGGTTCGAATCTCGTGATCCGTTTGGTCTGGGGAGCTGGCGCCGGCAGGTAGTTCCAAGCCCCGGCGATCAGAACTGGACCCAACCAGACCAGATCCGAGAAGTAGCGCTGATCTCTTGCTGCAAAGAAGCCCAAGGGGTCAAAGCGTGCCCAAGCAACAAACAGTGACCTGACAACCAGGGTGCAGACTACGATCGCTATCGGCCACCAGCACCGTGGACCGGTTCTTCTGATCCAGAGTCTGATCCCGAGCGCTGCTCCCAGGAGGCAGACCAACCCGATCATCGCTGCGACGTTCGATTCGATCGACCCAAGTGACAATCCCACCAGTGATGGCAGGTATCCCTGGGCCAGCAGCACACAGGGAAACATCAACAAGTTGGCCGGGTCCGGCGGATCGGCACCGAATCCTTCGCTCTGGCCAAGCACAAGGGCACCCACGGCTAGGACCGCCAACCCGTAAGCCAGCCACGCCGGCCACATCTTCACCAGCGCCAATGCACGGTCCCGGAAGTCGCCCTCGCAGTACTGCCACGCACTGATACCGACAGCGGCAATCAACACCACAACGGCTCCCTCGGACATGGACATTGCCAGCCAGAACGAAACTGTTGCGCCCAACAGATACCGGCTCTTGCGTTTGTCCAGCCAACACAGATGACCCCAGACAAACAGGAGTCCAAACACCGCGCTCGACAAATAGTTGAGAGATGCAGCCCACCAGGTGAGCGAGGGAACCAGAGCAACGTTGAGCGCTGTGAGCGCGGCGGCCCACCACGCCACCGTTTTCGGGGCGCCGAGCTTGGTTGCCACCACGCGGCTCAACACGATCATCGCCAAGTAGGTGGCCAACATCGATGCCATGGCGACGTCGTAACGGGCTCCACCAGGGTTGGCCACTAGCCACACCTGCGCCATGAAACCGGGAACCACATGGCCAAACAGATCACGGGTCAAGTAGTCCCACCCGAAGGCCCGACGCTGCGCTTCAGTGAGGTTGTAGAAGTCATCGGAATAGAACCAACCCCTCGATTGGATCCACGCCGTAGAGATGAACGCGACGACGATCACCCCAACCGCCAAGGTCTGACTACGGTCGAAGGACGCTGTGCGCTCGCGACCAGAAGCCTCTTGGCTATTAGTGGACTGCTCGTTTCGGAAGCTCATCTAGACCAAATCACACTGGAGGGATTGCGAGACTCCATTCACCCTGCCACAACACAATCTGCTCAGGCGCGCTAGCCGATATCAATCGCCTAGATCACAGCGAATCGTGCTTTCAGCAGGCTCATGAAACACCAATCTGGGTGATGGCCTTGCTGACCGCTCTGGAAGCCCATGGACAAGACCTCCGCGGCGACAAGACCGAGTTGGCCAACGCTGAAGCCCACCTGGACCAGGACGCACATCACGAGGCTGTCCTCGCTGAGATCAACCGCGGCCCCGTCGAGTTGCTCGTCGAGGACACGGGATCGGTGAGCGGAGCGGCGCCGAGCTCAGCAAGGTCGGAGGGCTATCTCATGGGATCAACGTGAGCGAGTCGCGATGGGCTGGACGCACGACTGCGAAGTCCCTGTGGTTAAGTGTGGCGATCGTTTCCAGACCGAACCGTTCAGCGAGAACCACTACCGACGCGTCGACCAGGCCAAGGCGGAGGTCGGCGTACTGAGTGATGAGGTCGCGGCATCGAGTCCAATCCGCCTCGGAGAGGTCGACCACCCGCAGTTCACCTGCAGCAACCGAGTTCACAAAGGCCGCCTCGGCCTCGGGACCGAGCCGGGACTCGATCATCCAGGCCGTCTCCACCACGACCGGTGTCGACACGATCAGATCGGTGTCGCTATCCAGAACGGCCACACAGCGTTCGTATTCTGGGGTCGATCGATCCGCGGCTGCAACCAGGATGTTGGTGTCAAGGAGCAGCACGCCGGCTCAGGCACCTTCGGCGAGCTTCTGAGCCGCTAGCTCCTCACGCTCACGGTGGATATCGAAGGGGCGAGTGTCTCCCGATGCCCCAACGCCAACGAAACTCGGCCGCTTCGGCCGCGGCGACGGTTCGGTGGGCAGTCCGGCCGCCAACTCGGCGATCACTTCATCGATCGTCAACCCGCGCCGATCCGCCTCGGCCTGAAGCCGACGAAGAGTCTCAGGCGGAAGATCGACTGTGGTGGACATGTGCACCAGTGTAGGGGGCTTGCTTCACCCCTGTCATCGGCAATATCAGTCGACATACCCAGCAAAGAAGGCCACCCGGCGCCTACGCCAACTCGTATAGCGAGCCGTGCTTACTCGCCATCGTAGTCTCGATAACGTCGGCAAGCCCTGGGTCGTGGATTCGAAGCCCGAGCTCTACGTTCGACGTCTCGGCTGGGCCGGAGAAGTTGGCACTGGTGAGGAGCACGAGCGTGTGATCTACGACGACGAACTTGGCGTGGCTCACAACGCGCTGGTCTTCAAAGGTGCCGGATCGGTATGCGTTCGCTCTCGGGAGCTACGCCTTGACGTGGTTAGCGTCAGCCACTCCCGAGTCGATGTACACCGTCACAACGAACCGGGCCATCGGCTGAGCACCCCAGATAGACCTTGATCCGCCACGAATCGCCACTTCGGTGTTGAAGGTGACCTCGCATGAGGACCTTCCTCTCATGCCTAGGGACCCGTCGGGGTTTCCGACGATTTGCCAAGAGAGGTACGCGTTTCGCCGCCGCTCAGGTCACGAACCCGATGACCTAGGGAAACTAGCAACATCTAGCCAGCGCGCCTGTAGGGACTCGAACCCCAAACCTTCTGATCCGTAGTCAGATGCTCTATCCAATTGAGCTACAGGCGCTGGTTGCCTTACGGCCGCAGAACCTTAGCCGCATGGATCCCCCACGGGCCAACAGAAAGCTCGATCTGTATTGCTTTCGCCATGAGTGTGCTCTTGTTGAGTAGCAATTGCGACTGTCGAGTAGCACTCAGGCCCAAAATGTCACAGGGGCGTGAGACGGTGGTGACCAAGGGGGCAACACACACCACAATGGAGTCACCAATGCATTTCAATTCCCCACCCACAGACACCTTCGAGCGCCCGTCAGAAGCGCTGGCCGCTCGAATCACCGCTCTGCTCGACAAGGCAGAGTCCACCCAATACCCGGCTGAGGCCGAGGTGTTCTTGGCCAAGGCCCAGGAACTGATGACCCGCTACGCCATCGATGAGGCAATGCTCGCTGGCGCTCGGGACGAACCTGATCGAATCATCTCCACAGACCTACTGATCATCAACCCATATGCCTCAGCCAAATCAATTCTCCTAGGAGCGGTAGCCAACTCCAACCGGTGCAGAGTGGTGAGTGCTGATGAACCCGGAGGACGCCAACGCTGCACGCTCGTTGGCCATGAAACAGATCTCGCCCACGTGAAGACCCTGTACTTCTCGCTGTCACACCAAGCGGTGCGGTTCATGCTTGAGGCAACCCCACCCCCAGGCACTGGTGTGCGCCGCTTCCGTCATGCCTTCCTAGTGGCTTTCGCGACCAGGATTGGTGAGAGGCTGCGTGAAGCCAATCGTGCCGCAGAAGCCGAGGCCCAAGAGTCTCAGATGAGCTCGCCTACCGGACCCTCGGTCAGTCTCGTTCTGGCGAGCCGCAAGACCAAGGTGGACAAGGCCCTAGCCGAACAGTTCCCCAGGTTGCGCACCAGACGTGTCAGCAGCTCAAGCAGCTCTGGCCATATTGCTGGGCGAAGCGCCGCCAACCGGTCCTCGCTCGGGGCTCGGGGTGTTGGTGGCGAAGGCCACGCCCTTTCGTCAGGTTGAAGATGACTCCTTCGGCGGTAGGCGTCTTCTTCCGCCTACACGGTGAAGTACCGCTGAAGTTGGGCGAATCTCAAGGAACTCCCCATCAGCGCTCATAGACCCAACTCCGTCAACCAGCAGAGAATGCTTGGGATCGTTCTCATCGGTCGGCCACAGCAGAGTCACATCTGGGTGTTCAGCAATGTTCATCGCGGTGCGACGCCCGGGTGCCACTAGAAACAGCCCGTCCATTTCGGATACTTCCACCGCAACCACGTGCGGTCGAGTCTCTCGGACCGTCACTAGGTAGGCAGCCGGGCCTCGCTCAGCGAGGATCTCTGGCAGGTTCTCTACATCGAGATGGATACTCATTGGCCATCAACTCCTCGGAACATCAATCCAGGCAACGTCCTTGTCGTTCCGAGGCTCACCTGCAAGGCCGAGCACCCGTTCTCCAATGATGTTTCGCTGGATCTCCGAGGTGCCACCTTCGATCGAGTTGGCACGGGCCCGTAAGAACATTTTACGACTAGAGCCCGGCGGTCCGGTGAGTCCGAGGTTGTCGGCGCGACGCATCTCATAGCTGTAGTCAACAACGCCGGCCATACCTAGGAGATCCACGCAGTACTCGTAGATGTCCATGTTGACCTTCGCGAACTCAAGCTTGGCGATCGAGCCCTCAGGGCCGGGGTTGCCGGCCTTGCGGTTCTGGCTGGCGCGGATATTGGTGAGACGTAGCACCTCCGAACGAACCCAGAGCTTTACCAGTTCGTCTCTCGCCACGGCGGTCTTGTCCGCCTCTGATGCTTCTTCGTTCCAGATCCGAAGCGCTTCGGCTATTGCTCCAGACCCACGTTTGGGCACTCCCCCACCTCCGCCACCGATGGTGGTGCGTTCGTTGGACAAGGTGGTCATGGCCACGCGCCAACCTTCGCCCACCTCACCTATTC
>JAGQSI010000379.1 GCA_020439605.1 Acidimicrobiales bacterium
CGACCCGAGGCCCAAAGCGATGACGACGGGGATCCACGGGTGGGGATGGTTGGCTACTCATATGGAGGCGGTATCCAGTTGACTCTCGCCGGCATCGACTGTCGGGTGGATGCCATTGTCCCGGGCATCGCATGGCACTCGCTCGAGACCAGCCTCTACAAGCAAGAAACCGTGAAGACCGGCTGGGCATCGATTCTCACCAGCACCGTGCCCGAGAACCGCCTGGATCCTCACATCGTGTCGGCCACCAAGTCCGGTCTCGGCAACGGGTTGCTCTCAGATGAGGATCGTGAGTGGTTCATCTCCAGAGGACCTGGAGACGAACTTGTTGGCAAGATCACCGTCCCGACCCTGCTCGTAGGCGGAACCGTGGACAACTTGTTCACGTTGCAGGAGAACCTGACCAACTTCAACATTCTCCAGGGCAACAACGTGGCGGTATCTATGGTTTGGTTCTGTGGCGGCCACGGCACATGTCTCACCAACGCAGGCGACACTCAACAGGCAGCAAAGAGTTCCTTTGCGTGGCTCGCCCGTTACGTCAAGGGTGATCAAGACGCCGAAGCTCTGGCAACACTGGACCTGCTCGACCAGAACGGTCAACGCTGGATCGCCGACAGTTGGCCACTAGCGGATGCCGCGGTGTTGCGTTCGGAAGGCTCCGGATCTTTGGACCTCACCGATGAGAGCGTCTCTGGTGGCGCCGCAATGGAGCCGGTCGAGGGTGACCAACTCGGATTCCTAACCATGGCGATTACCCCCACCAAGGCCTCCAAGGCCATCGATGTACGAGTTGCCACCGAGGAATCGGCTCTACTGCTCGGGGCACCAAAGATTTCGTTTACCTACACGGGCACGTTGCCAGAAGGTGAAACCGATGGTCGGGTCTTCGCCCAGTTGGTCGACGACGATACCGATCTGGTTCTGGGCAACCAGGTCACACCTATCAAGGTGACCCTTGACGGGGAACAACACACCATTGAGCTACCCCTTGAGGTCATTGCCCACTACCTCGACGCATCGAGTTCGCTGACTCTTCAGATCGTGGCAACCACCACGGCCTATGCCACACCACCTCTTGGTGGATCCATCGACATCACAGATCTGTCGCTTGATCTGCCAGTAGCGCCCACAAAGTCAGTGAAGAAGGGCTAGCCAATCGTGGACCTACCGGTGATGGCTCCGTTGCTACCAATGTTGGCAAAGGCTTCGCCGGCCATACCCGACGCAGAGCCGGAGAAATGGTGGTTCGAACCCAAGTGGGATGGTTTTCGTTGCATCGTGTTTCGTGACGGCGATGAGATCCTTCTCGGAAGCAGAAACGACAAGCCACTCACCAGATACTTTCCGGAACTTCTCGGCCCACTGAAGGCGACCCTTCCCGAACGTTGCGTGGTCGATGGCGAGATTGTGATCGCGGGAGCAGACGGGCTCAACTTCGATGCTCTCCAGCAACGGATCCACCCCGCCGAATCACGGATCAACCGTCTCGCCCTGGAGACCCCCGCAAGTTTTGTTGCCTTCGATCTAATGGCCCTCGGGGACCAGAACCTGATGGACACCCCGCTAGCTCAACGCCGGGCCCTGCTTGAGCGGGCATTGGCTGATTCGGTAGCGAGCATTCATCTGACTCCCGGCACCTACGACCGTTCCATCGCTCAGGACTGGTTCTCACGCTTCGAAGGCGCCGGCCTCGACGGGGTGATGGCCAAGGACCCCACTGGCACCTACCAACCCAATAAGCGAGTAGCACTCAAGATCAAACATCTACGCACAGCCGATTGCGTGGTCGCGGGGTTCAGAGAACACAAAGATGGCAGTGGACCTGGCTCGCTTCTGCTTGGCCTTTGGGATGACGACGGGCGTCTTCATCATCTAGGGGTTGCATCATCTTTTTCGGTTGCTCGACGCAAGGAACTTCGTGAGGAACTAGCACCACACGTTGTAAGCGATCTCTCGCACCATCCATGGGGACA
>JAGQSI010000380.1 GCA_020439605.1 Acidimicrobiales bacterium
AATGAGCGCATCTATGTATTCGGCGGTGAGGGCCTTGTTGTGGCTACTTTCGGGTCCGTCGGACGCCGAGGCAATCACTAGATGAGACAGGGTGGCACAAACCTGTGCAGTTAGGTCTCGGATATCTTTAGGAACGCCAGGGATTCGGACCTCAATGAGTGAGCGAATGTGTCCTTCGAGTCCTTGGCGAAGTCTCTCTCCAGCGGGGGAGCGCCCACCTGGGACCATGGCCGAAAGCAACAATGCGCTGAGCGCTCGGTGCTGGGCTGCTTGGCTAGCGGAGCGTTGTAGGACTCTGCGCAGGTAGTCCCCGATGCGTTCGCCTGGCTCGATCGAGCTCAGTAGATCGTTGTACAGGGTGAGCATCTCATCGAGGTAGCGATCTGCCAATGCTTCGGCGAGTGCGGCCTTGTCCGGGAACCACCTGTAGAGGGTGCCGACCGGCACTTCGGCACGGCTGGCAACGAGGTTGGTGGTCGCAGCGTCGTAACCAACTTCTTCAAACACCGACTCAGCTACGTCTAGGAGTAACTCCACGCGCGCCATGGATCGGGCCTGTCGGGGTTGGTTTCTCAAATAGCCAGGCTCTGCCGCCACTTCATGCTCCTAGATGGCTGTGTGCGGGAATACAAGACACTACTCCTAGGCTCGGTTGAATGGATCGATCGCCGCCTTCGGCCGACGAAACCAATCTCGCCAATAACACCACCCCCGCTAGCAAGAGGGGTGGTCCTCAGGTGATTCCCAGGCCGGGTCGAGTAGGTAAAGGTGCACCTGCGCCATGGCATGAGTTGACAAGTGCGCAGCGTGATCTGTCCATTGCTGCGATCCGATCTGCTTTCGAGCGACTTGGTCCAGCGGTTCGTTCACCACGGGAATCTGTGGTGTCGAGGGCATCAGCAGTTTTGGCAGCGCTCTATGAGGATGCCGGCGAAACATATGTGATCCTCACCAGGCGCTCAGCGGCGCTGCGTGTACACAGTGGAGAGGTCTCGTTTCCCGGAGGGCGTCAGGAACCCGGTGAAGATCTGATGGATACCGCCAAGCGTGAGGCGTGGGAGGAGATCGGCCTAGACCCGTCCGGCGTGGAGATAATTGGCGAGCTTGATCACCTGAGCACGATCACCAGCAGTTCGTTCATCGTTCCATATGTAGCTGTACTCGATGGTCGCCCACACCTATCCCAGAATCCATCAGAGGTGGATGCCATCTTGCATGTCCCTCTTCAAGAACTAGCCGATCCAACGGTGTTTCGAGAAGAACGCTGGGACGTCTTTGGGACACAGAGGCCGATTATCTTCTTCGAACTGATAGGAGACACGGTCTGGGGCGCGACTGCGGCGATGTTGAGACAGTTCCTAGGCCTGTCAACCGGCACTCTCGGGCGAGGAGACCTGGGCCACGACTAGGACCTAGGTCGTATCTGATCGGTCAAGGTTGACGGTCTGTTGCGTGCCTTGCAGTAGATGTTGCGTCCAAGCGTGGCCTATTCACGTTGGAATTCCTCTACATCCCGCTACTGTCAGCTTTGTGGATCAGTTGGAGCCGTGCACGGAGACTCGGCGATGAACCTCACTGGCAAGCTACTCGTGGCCACGCCGTTGATAGCGGCCCCACCTTTTGGGCGTTCGGTGGTGATCGTGCTTGCCCATGGTGAGGGCGGCGCTTTTGGTTTGGTTCTCAACCAACCAACTCAGTTCCAAGCTGGTGATGTGATTTCGGAATGGAGTGACCATCTGGCACCGCCAGCAGTCGTGTTCGAAGGGGGGCCGGTGGAGCGCGAATCGATCGTCGCTCTTGGCTATTCGCTGGACCTTGACGAGGAGAATCCCTCTGTGCTGGCGGGATGTGTGGCTCCTGTCAACCTTGGCAACATCTCCCAACAAGCACGCGAGCTCTGGACGGGCATACGAATTTTCGCTGGGTCTGCAGGATGGGCTCCCGGGCAACTTGAAGATGAGATAGTTGAAAACGC
>JAGQSI010000381.1 GCA_020439605.1 Acidimicrobiales bacterium
TCACGGCCATCGTCATCATTCCAACACCAAGAGAACGCACAAGAACCGTTGTGGGCCGGGATTTGGTGCTTCGTGCGGCCCACAGAGAGGTGACCGCAAGCGCCGCGATCACAGCTAGGACGATGACCCAGGTCTCGATATCGAGTGGCAAGAAGTACGAGATGGCAAAAGGTATTGAGCCCCCAATGCCATAGGCCAGAGCGCTGGTAACTGCAGTCCAAACCACCAGTCGTGTCGAAATTGGCTCGGTAAAACCGTATTCGGATTCGAGTTGGGCCGTCAGAGCGTCATAGGTGCTCAACTGCGATGCCACCTCCTCTGCGGTTTCAGGCTTGAGGCCTTTGGCGATCCATCTATCCATGAGCTCCTTGAACTCGCCCAGAGGGTCCGTGTTGAGCTCTGTGGTTTCTGCTTCTACTAGGGCAAGCTGTGATTCTCTTAGAGCTGCGTCTTCTGCCCACGCTGCACCGCCAACCCCAAAGGCTCCAGAGATGGTGGCGGCGGCAGCGGTGAAGATCAGGAGTCGGTTTGAGGCCCCGGCACCCGCAAAGCCGTAGAGCAAACCAGCAGTTGCGATGATCCCATCGTTGGCCACGATGAGAAGCGATCGATGATCGTTCACCTCGCCGAGTCTCGTTTGGAATATTGCCCACCAGGGTTGGCGGCGTTGCTGGGTCATGGACACCTCCGCCCGGCAAGTCTCGCGCTCACCGAATCAACCTAGTGGGATTGGTCCTGACCAAATAGATCGTAGTACGATCTAAATTGTGTTGGATAGTTCACGGATATCGGTCCCGGCAAGAGATGTGATTCTCGGCGTCTTCGCCAGAAGGCGTCTCGCGATTCTTGTGGTTGTCACCGGGCTGCTCGGCGGTGCTCTCGGAGCGGCATACATGGGGATGCTGGCCATCGTCTCTCACTGGCTCATGCCTGAGAACTGGACTGCTCTGGGCCATTTGGTGGTGATGGTGGTGGTCGGTTGCTTGGTAGCTGGCCTTGTGAAGTGGCTGGGCCCACCAAGTGATGTGGAGCTGTTGGTTGACAACATCCATGTGGCAGGCGGACCAGAGGACATCCGAAGCGTCCGGTCTCTAGTGCCCATTTCGCTGCTTTGTGTAGGTGCGGGCGGACCGCTTGGCCCCGAAGCCCCACTGGTGACCACCACAGGTTCTGTTGCCTCGTGGTTGGGTCTGCGTGCCGGACTGGATAAGGAGCCGCTGCGGGTTCTGACCATCACAGGCATGGCTGCCGGGTTCACCGTGCTGTTTGCTGCGCCACTCGGTTCGGCGGTCTTCGCGTTGGAGATCCTTCACCGCAGAGGACTTGAGTACTACGAGGCCCTTCTCCCCGCCGCAGTTGGTTCATTGTGTGGTTATGCAGTGTCGACCCTGCTTAGCGGCGTAGGCCTGGAGCCCATCTGGCGGATACCGAGTCCGGAATCGATTGGCACGCCAGACCTTGGCTACGCCGTGCTAGCAGGTGTGATCGGCGTTGCGATTGGGCTCATGTTCACGTATCTAACCGTTTGGATGCGCCGGCTCACCTCGGTGATCCCGCCGGCCTCACGCCCAGCCATTGGTGCAGTACTGCTGAGCGGGCTCGCGTTCATTAGCCCGTACGCCCTCACCAACGGTGAGCTTCAGATCAATGACCTGAGCGTAAGCAACGTTGCGATCGCAACCTTGTTACTGGGGGCCGCTGCAAAACTGGTAGCGAGCGCTGTCGCAATGGCCACTGGCTGGCGAGGCGGCTTCATCATCCCGCTGTTCTTCGTAGGGTTCTGTCTAGGCCAGGCAACGCTCGGGCACCTTCCCGGTGGCAACTCCTGGGTGTTTGCAGCTGCATTGATGGTGGCAGCAAACACTGCGGTCACTAAGACACCGATAGGGTCCACGCTGGTAGTGACCGAGATGGCTGGGATGGTGTTGTTGCCAACCACAC
>JAGQSI010000382.1 GCA_020439605.1 Acidimicrobiales bacterium
AAGGCACCCCCGAGCAGACCTTGGATCAGCCCTTCGAGCATGAACGGTATGCGGATGAACCAGTTGGTAGCACCCACGAGTTTCATGACTTCGATCTCACGACGACGAGCGAACATGGCAGTTCTCACCGTATTGAGAATCAACAAGGCAGAAGCAGCAAGCAACAAGGCACCAAACACGGTCAGGCCTTGGTTCAAGAAGTCACTCATGCCCTTGAGCTGACGGATGACCTCGGTAGCGGCAGAAACCTCGAACACGCCGGGCTGCTTGCGGTAGTAGTTGACCAATTGCTGAACCGTGTTGACGTCTGTTTCCACAGGTTTGACCCGGAAGCTTGTTGGCAGGTCCTGTGCAGTGACGTTCTCAAGCATCGTGTCTTGACCCTTGAAGAGCCGGCGGAAGTCCGCGTAGGTCTTCTCACGATCTACGTAGGTCGCTTCTTTGACCAGCGGGTTGTCCTCTAGCGAGGTGCGCACCTCTGCCAATTGATCCGCACCGATATCTGGATCCACATAGACAATGAACTCAACACCGTCCTTATAGCGAGCTGTCAGGTTTGATGCGCCTTGTCGCACGAGAACAATCGTGCCGACAATGGCCAGGGTCACAAACACCGTCAGCACAGAGGCAACGGTAAGGGTGATGTTTCGGGTGAGATTCTGTCCTGTCTCTCGAAGGACATAGTTCGCGTTGATTGCCATTGGTGCCTACTCGTAAACGCCGCGTGCCTGGTCCCGGATGATTGAGCCACGGTCCAGCTCGATCACCCGGCGGCGCATCGTGTCCACGATGCTGCGGTCGTGGGTCGCCATTACAACTGTTGTGCCTGTGCGGTTGATCCGGTCCAACAGGCGCATGATTCCCACCGATGTAGCGGGATCAAGGTTTCCGGTTGGCTCATCGGCCAACAAGATCAGTGGCCGGTTCACAAACGCTCGGGCCACCGACACTCGCTGCTGCTCGCCGCCAGAGAGTTCGTCGGGATAGTTCTTGTGTTTCTTCGACAGGCCAACAAGCTCAAGGATTGCCGGAACCTGAGTCTTGACCACGTGACGAGGCCGACCAATCACCTCAAGAGCAAACGCAACGTTCTCGTAGACCGTCTTGTTTGTGAGGAGCTTGTAATCCTGAAAGACGCAGCCAATGTTTCGGCGAAGGTAGGGCACCTTCCAGCTATTGAGTTCTCCGATGTCCTTGCCCGCCACGAAGATCCGCCCGGAACTCGGCTCCTCCTGTTTGTTGAGAAGGCGAATCATCGTGCTCTTGCCGGATCCGGATGGACCAACCAAGAACACGAACTCTCCCTTGTTGATCTCACAATCTGCCTCCTTGAGAGCGATCACATCGCCCTTGAAGACCTTGGAGACATTTTCGAGTTTGATCATTCGGGAGAACCCAGCGGTAGCGGTTGGACGCCTTGCGAACTAGTCACAATTTCGTAACAACATTACCGCAGCAGGTCCGCACAATCGCGGCACCCGATCTACTCACCGAGAGACTGCGCCCTCTGCCAGCGGAGGAACGCCTCCATGAAATCATCGAGGCCACCATCTAGAACCGCATCCACATTGCCGGTCTCATGTTCGGTCCGAAGGTCCTTCACCATCTGATAGGGCTGAAGGACATAGCTTCGGATCTGCGAACCAAAGCCCACCGAATGCTGGGTACCTCTAATTGCGTCAAGCTCAGCCTCACGTTCTTGGCGAGCCAACTCCGCGAGCTTGGCCTTGAGGATCTGCATGGCACGATCCTTGTTCTGGTGCTGGCTTCGCTCGTTTTGGCATGAGGTGACCACACCGGTGGGAAGGTGGGTAATGCGCACCGCAGAATCGGTGACGTTCACGTGCTGGCCACCGGCACCAGAGGATCGGTAGGTGTCGATGCGAAGGTCCTTCTCATCGACCTCAATATCTGGCACGTCCTCAAGGAACGGTG
>JAGQSI010000383.1 GCA_020439605.1 Acidimicrobiales bacterium
CCACATCCCCTCCTGAGCCTCATGTGTGCTCAACATGTCTCATCGGCCCGTGTAGTGGCTCTAGAGTTGGGCGCCGTGCCCGCCCTCGTCGTGATTCCTACCTATCAGGAAGCAGAGAATGTCGTTGAGGTGATCGAACGCGTTCGGGCGTCTGTTCCAAGTGCTTCGGTTCTGATCGTTGATGACGGGAGCCCCGATGGAACTGCGGACCTTGCAACTCGAGCAGGCGAAAGACTCGGGCAGGTCGATGTCTTGCGCCGCACAGCCAAGAATGGCTTGGGACCTGCTTATCGGGCTGGATTCGCGTGGGGGATGGAACACGACTTCGATGTGTTCGTAGAGATGGACGCGGACCTCCAACATGATCCATCAGTGCTTCCCCAACTGATTGATGCGGTGCAGAACCAAGGGGCGGATCTAGCCATTGGGTCTCGCTATGTAGAGGGCGGATCTGTTCCCGGTTGGCCTGCTCATCGCCGGATGCTGTCTCAGTGGGGTAACCGTTACATCGGTGCAATGCTCGACATGCCGGTGAGGGATGCAACTGCAGGTTTTCGGGCCTACAAGCGTGAAATCATCGAGAAGATCGGTCTGGAGCAAGTGCGTGCCGATGGTTACGGCTTCCAGATAGAAATGGCCTACGAGGTTGATCGGGCCGGCGGCAAGATCATCGAGATCCCTATCTGTTTTCGAGACAGAGAACGTGGCGTGTCGAAGATGTCCCCATCGATTGTTTCCGAGGCCTTGTGGTTGGTCACTACTTGGGGAATGAAGGACCGCGTCAAGCGTCTGAAGCGCTCGGTTGGCTAACGATGTCACAAGGCATCGAGAACGCGCCAGACTTGCACCTGTGAGGTCTTGGTTAGTTGCCGGAGCGTTGATCGAAGGCCCATCCGGGCTGCTGCTGGTATCTAACCGCCGCCATGACGGAGTGGTGGACTGGACAACCCCAGGTGGCGTCATAGACCCCGGGGAGTCACTCATCTCTGGTCTTGCTCGTGAGGTCCGAGAGGAAACCGGCCTTGAGGTCAGCGAGTGGGGAGAACTCGCCTATGAGATTGAGGTCCATGCCCCTGATCTGGGATGGGATCTGCGCGTCGAGGTCCACCGCGTAGTTGCAGTTACAGGCGACCTGGTCATTGATGACCCCGACGGAATCGTCACAGAGGCCTGTTATGTGGAATGTGAGCTCTGCGAGGATCGACTGGGTGCGTCGCAGCCGTGGGTCAAAGAGCCCCTTGTTTCGTGGCTGACCAACCGGTGGAGTTCGCCCCAGGCATTTCGTTACAGGGTGGAGGGCTCAGACCTGAACAGCATTGAGGTCACGTCGCTCACATGAATGCGAGATCCGTGATCCACGTGGACATGGACGCCTTCTTCGTTTCGGTCGAACTGCTCAGACACCCAGAGTTGAGGGGCAGACCGGTGGTGGTTGGTGGCAGCGGTCCAAGGGGAGTGGTTGCCGCTGCTTCCTATGAAGCGAGAGCCCATGGTGTCTATTCCGCGATGGCAGGGGCGAGAGCACGGCGACTGTGCCCACACGCGGTGTTCCTGCCCGGTGATCATGAGCACTACAGAACCGTTAGCGAACGAGTCATGGCCATCTTTCGTTCCTATACGCCACTGGTCGAGCCGATCTCCCTGGATGAAGCGTTTCTGGATGTATCGGGGGCGCAAAAGCTCTTCGGCACACCACTTGAGATCGGTAGGGCGCTACGCAAAGACATTCTGGAGACCGAGGGCTTGACGGCCTCGGTCGGGATTTCTGCGGTCAAGTTCATTGCCAAGCTTGCATCGGAGGCGGCCAAGCCAAAGGCATCGCCGCAGGGTCCGGTGCCGGGTGCTGGAGTGTTCGAGGTCCAGGGCGGCTCAGAGATCGAATTTCTCCATCCTTTGCCCATACGTGCGCTCTGGGGTGTTGGGCC
>JAGQSI010000384.1 GCA_020439605.1 Acidimicrobiales bacterium
GACGTGGTGCGCACCAACAGCGAAGCCATTGTTGGTGCTTCAGCAAAGGTGCCCAATCCAGAGTTGACTCACGGGGTGGCGATTACGTCGTCCATTCACCCGGACGACACAACTCACATAGAACCTGTGCGCTATCCGGTTGGATCCAACTCGATGGGACTGCTCACCACGGTGCTCGTAGACGGTGGTGAAGGCGATTCACGTCAGCGCAAGTTTCTGCGAGCAATCGTGCGCCATCCGGTGAAGTTCTTGAAATCCTTGTCGGTTCACCGATGGTCGGAGCGATCCATCATCTTGTTGGTGATGCAGAGTCGCGACAACAGCATTGCTTTGCGCCGTCACAACAAGTTCGACATGTTGGTGAGTAGGCCAGGTCAGGGAGAACCAAACCCGACATACCTACCAGTGGCCAATGATGCGGCACGTGAGGTTGCTGAGATGCTCGACGGAGAGCCTTGGGGTGCATGGAACGAGACGCTGCTCGACGCGCCAACCACCGCACACATCCTCGGTGGTTGCGTCATTGGTGACTCACCCGACACCGGGGTCATCGATCCATACCACCGGGTTTATGGATACGAGGGGCTATATGTAAGCGACGGTTCAGCGATATCGGCCAACCTCGGGGTCAACCCGTCGCTGAGCATTACCGCGCTTAGCGAGCGGGCAATGAGTTGTTTCCCCAACAGGGGAGAGCGCGACGCTCGTCCCGCCATGGGCGCCCCATACGAGCGTCTTGCGCCAATCGCACCTCTACACCCGGCGGTGCCGAGCGATGCTCCCGCAGCTTTGAGGCTCTAGTCCTCTAGTTGCTGGGACAAGTAGAGCTCGGCGCCAATCGTGTCGATGATGTGGAGTTGAGCCTCAAGCCAATCTGCGTGTGACTCTTCATCCACGAGCCTGTCCTCGAGCAGTTCGCGGGTTCCGTGGTCACCCTTGGTGGTGCACAGGGCGATGTACTGGTTGTAGCGGGCGATTGCCGCTTTCTCGGTGTCGAGTTCCAGCTTCAGTTGCTCGGGGATGTCCTCACCGACGAGCACCGGGTTGTATCGCTGCAGGTTGGGGGTCCCGTCGAGATACAAGATGCGGTCGATCAGCTTGTCAGCGTCTTCCATCTCCTCGATGGATTCCTTGCGTGCGATAGCAGCAAGCTTCTTGAATCCCCAGTTCTCACGCATCTTTGCGTGGATGAAGTACTGGTTGATTGCGGTGAGCTCCGCGGTCAGTAGGTCGTTGAGTGCTTCGATGATTTCCGGGTCGCCCTGCATGGTCATCCTTCTTTCTGGGGTTCGTATGCCACCGTAGCGAAACAGGTTTGGTTTTGGAATGCTTCTTGTTGCAGCCTCAGCACTCAAACCATCTGCTGCTAGGCATGCTTGACTAGCGATGCCAAGGTACTCCCAAGGTAATCACCGGGAAATCGCCAAGGGTTTAGGTGGGTCTCAGGCTGCGGTAAGGGGACGAATGGATACGCCGGATTCGGCGATCATGGCCTCAAGCATTGGTACGCAGTTTCCGCAGCGGGTGCCGGCGGTGCAACGCTCAGCAATCTCGTCGAGGCTCAGGGCGCCAGCAAGTATCTGCTCTCGGATCTCTCGATCGTTGACGACGTTGCAATGACACACAACCATTGGTGATAAGTCTGCCTAACAACCTTGGTCATGTCAACACATCAGGCAAAGAAATATTCGGGACCCAAAATGTCACAGGGGCTTCGTAGGATGTCTGCCATGCCCGTTCGCTCAGTACCTTTCGAGGTCATTTCCCCGTTTGGCCCCGCCGGGGACCAGCCCAAGGCAATCGAGGCCCTCGCTGAGGGCATCGAGGGCGGAGAACGTTTTCAGACACTTCAGGGCATTACGGGTTCAGGTAAGAGCGCAACCATTGCCTGGGCCATCGAGAAATATCAGCGGCCAACTCTGGTT